>JASHXK010000256.1 GCA_030043575.1 Terriglobales bacterium | reverse complement strand
CAGAATAAACTTCAGGTAATGGCGCTCGCCCAGCCACCAGTAGACCGACACCTTTGGCCGGTACCACCGGGGATGGAACTCGGTGTACTGCGGCGGAGACTTAATCGTTGCCTGCCTGGCTACCGGCATCGCGACCTCTCGGTGTGACGAAGGACTTGAGCCAATCCATTACAGCTGCGATCTTGTATTGCTGAATGGCGCCCGCGGGATCCACGTGCTTGGGACAGACGCGGGTGCATTCGCCGACGAAGGTGCAGCCCCAAACTCCTTCGGGATGCGCCAGCGTCGCGGTGCGCTCGGCCGCGCCCTGATCGCGCGAGTCCATGTTGTAACGCTGCGCCAGCGCGAGTGCAGCCGGTCCGATGAACACCGGATCCAGGCCGGTCACCGGACAGGCTGCATAGCAGAGCGTGCAATTGATGCACATGCTGAATTGCTTATAGCGATCCAGTTGCTCGGGCGTCTGCAGATAGGTGCCTTCCGTGAGCTGATCGTTGGACGCGCGCATCAGCCAGGGCTTCGCTTTCTTCAGCTTCTCCATGAAGCCGCCGATCTCGGTGACCAGATCGCGAATCACGGGAAAATAGCGCAGCGGCTCGACGCGAATCTTGTTGCCATTGCGAGCGTAGCTGGAAAGGAAGGTGGCGCAGGTGAGCTTGGGCTCGCCGTTGACCATCATGCCGCAGCTGCCGCAAATGCCCATGCGGCACGACCAGCGATAGGTGAGCGAGCCGTCGACGTTGTCCTTGATGTGGTTGAGGGCGTCGAGCACCACCCACTCGCGCTTGACCGGCACTTCGTAACTCTCGAAGTGCGGCTCGTGATCGCTCTCCGGCGAGTAGCGGGCAATCTCCATTACGATTTTATCTGCCATCTTCAGCTCACCCGTTGCACGGCTTTTGCGTCTGGATGCTGCGCATGCTGGCCATAAACGCGTTCACCCGGCGGCCAGCGCGTAATCGTGACCGGCGAATACTCCACGCGTGCGCTGCCGTCGAAATTGCGATAGAGCAGCGAGTGCGCCAGGAACTTCTCGTCGTTGCGCATGGCGAAGTCGGTGCGCTGATGCGCGCCGCGCGACTCAGTGCGATGCATTGCGGAAGCCACCATCGACTGCGCCACGTCGAGCATGAAACCCAGTTCCAGCGCCGATTCCAGCTCGGTGTTGAAGGTGTGGCTGCGGTCGTCGAGAGTAATGTCCTGATAACGCTCCTGCAGCTCCATCATCTTGTGCAGGCCTGCGCGGAGCGAGGCTTCTTCGCGATAGATTCCCACGCTCTGTTCCACGGTCGATTGCATCTCGGTGCGAATCGTGGCGATACGCTCGCGGCCACCGGTCTTGTGGAGAAATTCGGACTTCAAACGACTCTCTTCATCGGCGGCTTGCGCCATCACCGCACCGTTGCCGAGCCCGTGGCTCGAGGCAAATTCGGCCGCGGCTTTGCCGGCACGATTGCCGAACACCAGGCACTCGGGCAGAGAATTCGATCCCAAACGATTTGCGCCATTCAGACTGACGCACGCCACTTCGCCCGCCGCATACAGACCGTGCAGCGGGGTCGCGCCGTTGATATCGGTACTGACGCCGCCCATCATGTAATGCACGACGGGACGAACCGGAATCAGCTCGCGTACGGGATCGATGCTCTGATATTTCTGACAGAGTTCGCGGACGAACGGCAACTTGGCGTTGATCAGCTTCTCGCCGAGGTGACGTAGATCGAGATGCACGACCGGCCCGTAGGGCGTTTCCATGGTGCGACCCTTGTGATGCTCGTGCACAAAAGCCTGCGACAAACGATCGCGCGGTCCCAACTCCATGCAGCGCAAGACCGGCTTTGGTTCCGGCTTTCCGAGGTTGTAATCCTGCAGATACCGGTAGCCGTCCTTGTTGAGCATGTAGCCGCCTTCAGCGCGGGCGGCTTCGGTGATCAGGATGCCGGTGAACGGCAGGCCGGTGGGATGGTACTGCACGAACTCCATGTCTTTGAGCGGCGCGCCCGCGCGAAACGCCAGCGCCATGCCATCGCCGCTCTTGATGTTGGCGTTGGTCGTAAAGGGGAAGACGCGACCGCAGCCGCCGGTGCAAAGAATGACCGCTTTCGCCAGGATCGCCTGAATCCTCCCCGACATCAGCTCAATCGCGACCACCCCGCGCACGACACCGTCATCAACCAACAGCTTGGTAACGAACCACTCGTCGTAACGTGAGATCGGCTGATACTTGAGAGTAGTCTGGAAGAGCGTGTGCAGCATGTGGAAGCCGGTCTTGTCGGCGGCAAACCAGGTGCGCATTTTCTTCATGCCGCCGAAGGCGCGTACCGCAATATGCCCATCAGGCTCACGATTCCACGGACAGCCCCAGCGCTCCAGTTGCGCCAGCTCCTGCGGAGCTTCCGCTACGAAGGCCTCAACCGCATCCTGATCGCTCAGCCAGTCGCCACCGGAGATGGTGTCGTAGGCGTGCTCATCGAGACTGTCGTCAGGCTTGGCCACGCCCGCGGCGCCACCTTCCGCCGACACAGTGTGGCTACGCATGGGATAAACCTTGGAGACGACTGCGATGTTGAGCTTGGGATTGACTTCGGCCGCGGCAATTGCTGCGCGCAATCCCGCTGCACCGCCCCCGATCAGGAGGACATCATGCGAGGAAGCTTCCACGGACTCACCCCACGGCTGAAGCGGCGACGTGGCCATCGCAGCTCATGCCAGAAACGCACATTGTGCTCCCCCGAGCAAGTGAAAAGCAAATAGAATCTGCGAAACACCGGCAGCAGCGAGTCGCGACTCGGAGGGTCACACGGAAGCAACCCTGACAAGCGCTTTTGCGCCGCTGCTCCTCAGCACGTTTGGCCAGTTGCATCGCCGGATATTCTGAGATATCTTCACGGCTCATTGCACCAATTCAAAGTTCGGCCGAACGCACCGCTCGACGCGTTCTTATAGCTGTCCCCGCAGTTCAACCGTAGCCAAGGAGCCGATGAACAAGACCCGGGTTTTGTGCTTCCTTCTGGCGTCGATTCCATTTCTGGCGATCTGCTTCTCGGTGCCCCTATGGGACCGCGTTTATCCATTGGTGCTGGGACTTCCGTTCAACATGTTCTGGCTGATCGCCTGGATGCCGCTGACGAGTCTTTGCATGTGGGGCGTCTACCGGCTGAGAATCAAGGGCGCGCAGGGCGAGACTGCGTCGGCAAAAAAAGGCGCTGCGCGATGAAGCCGAGTGCGATCGCATTGCCGATCATCTTCGGGATCATTCTGGTGGGCGCCGTCACGGGCGTGTATGCCGGATTTCGGCGGCAGATGAATCTGGAGCAGTGGACGGTAGCCGGGCGCGGCTTCGGGCTCATCCTGGTGTGGCTGTTGATGGCGGGTGAGGTGTACACGACGTTTGCGTTCCTCGGCGCCAGTGGCTGGGCGTATTCGCGTGGCGGACCCACACTCTATATTCTCGCCTATCTCACGCTGGCCTATGTGATCTCGTTTTTCCTTCTGCCGCGGATCTGGGAGATGGGCAGGAAATTTTCACTGCACACGCAGTCCGACTTTTTCCGCCAGCGATATAACAGCCAGGTTCTGGCATCGTTCGTCGCGATTGTTGGTGTGCTGTTCATCATCCCCTATCTCCAACTGCAGCTTGTCGGACTGGGGATCATCGTACAGGTCGCAAGCTTCGATGCCGTGAGCCGCTCGCTCTCGATCACGATTGCCTTCGTGATTGTCGCGGGATTCGTGCTATCGAGTGGCATTCGCGCGGTGGCCTGGGTGAGCGTGCTGAAGGATTCCCTGATGCTGCTGGCCGCGTTTATCGTCGGCATTGGCGTGCCGTATCACTACTTTGGCGGGATCGGGGCGATGTATCGGACGCTGGTGCAGACGAAAGCAGCGCATCTCACCATGCCGGGTAGCACGGCGCACATGGGTCACGGCTGGTACATATCGACGGTTCTGCTGACTGCGGTGGGCGGGTTTACCTGGCCTCACACCTTTGCTTCGAACTTTAGCGCTAAGAGCGGCGACACCCTGCGGCGCAATGCGGTGATTATGCCGCTGTACAATCTCACCCTGCCGCTGCTGTTTTTCGTTGGCTTCTCCGCGATTCTCATCCTGCCGGGTCTCAAGAATGGCGACATGGCTCTGCTGTTGACGGTGCGGCAGACTTTTTCGCCGTGGCTGCTGGGGTTGATCGGCGGCGCCGGAGCGCTGACCGCGATGGTTCCGGCGGCCATCCTCATCCTCACCGCGGGAACGTTATTTGCCAAGAACTTCTTCCGCCCGCTGTTTGCGCCTGCGATGAGCGATGACAACGTTGCCAGGCTGGCTAAACTGATGGTTGTGGTGATCACCGGTGTGGCAATGTATTTCGCCATTTACAGCTCGACAACGCTGGTAGGGCTGCTGCTCTTCGCCTATAGCGGAATTGCCCAGTTCGCCCCGGGAGTAGTGTTTGGTGTTTATTGGAAGCGCGTGACCACGATGGGCGTCTTCGCCGGGCTGATGACCGGACTGGCGACCGGAATGCTTCTGACCCTTACCAAGCACGATCCGCTTGCAGGACTGAACGCTGGGTTCATCGCCCTTTGTTTGAACGTCGTGGTCACCGTTGCCGCGAGTCTGGCCACGGCCCCGCAACGGGACCGCTTCGAAGAGCAGCTGAGCAGTATCGCTGCTACGCAAGGAATGACTTAGCTGCAGCCAGGAGAGTCGAACCGGAGTTGATGCACGGATCCGCAGCATCCGTCCGCCCGCTCATGACACGAAAGTGACGCGCGCAAACTGCTGCAACCTCAATCAAAGAAAAAGCTTGTTTCCGGCCGCAAAGCGGTCCAAAATGTTCAATCGCCATTTCAAAGCAGTCCCCCCTTTAACAGTAAGGAGAATGGAAATGATGTTCGGGTGTACTGTGCTCCCCGGCCGGCGTGCGGCGAGATCGCGCCGGCAAGCGTTCGCCCTCCCGTTGCTGTGCCTGATTTTCGGCATTCTGGTAGTGATGCCATCATCCGCTACGGTCGATTCTGGCGAGATCATTCAGAGCAGCGTTATGGCAACTGTCAGCTCGACTTACGACCCGGTAAACGGCTACTCAGTAACGTTCACGTGGCAGACCATGCACCCGGGAAACTCGATCGTAGTTATTGAAAACGACCAGGACTACGCGGGAAGCGACAACTCTTCGTCCCGGCAAATCGTTCAGAGCGGCACCACCACCATGCACATGGTAATTGTGGATCATTTTCCGGCTTATGCTCAGTATCAGACCTACGGTTACTACGTGGCCAGCCAGGTAGGCGTTGGCCGTTGCAGCGCAATCGTAGCCGAGTGCATGGTCCCGGCATCATATCCAGGGCCCCCGAATCCTAGCTGCGGCTCACTGCCGCTGCCCCCTTGTTACCTGCCGTTGAGTTTGCCATTTAACGTGACCAACCTTCCGACGGGAACCTTGGCCTTCACCATGTGGCCGATCGGGGGAATTAACGTCTATCAGGGCGACCCAACGCAGTCTCCGGCTTGTACACCCACTTCCAAAAGCTCCCGCGAATGTAACGATCTTTATGTCGCCATGCAGGCGAACCAGATGCAGGGGCCGTTTGGAGCGGAAGTGCAGATGCTGCAGCCGATGATCACCAACCTCGATACGGGTCAGATCGTGAACAACAACACGATCACCGTACAGTATCTTTGCGGACTCGACGCGCCCAGTAATCCACCGCCGCAGGGCTGGGATGGCGACTATTTTCCAGACGAAGCCTGTTCCAATGCGACCGTCTATAGTACGAATTCCACTCTGCGCATAAGAGTGAATTCGCAGGCTGTGCCCGGACAGTATCAATTTACCGGAAGCTTCCAGGGAGAATTAAATGGAGTAAACGACGGAAATCCGGTGATGATAACCTACGACTTCACGGTGTTGCCTACCGCGTCCTTTACAGCAACTCCGCCTACAACCTTTCCCGTGATACCGGGTATCTCTACCTGGAATACTAATATGATTAATCCGGATTCCCCGGCAAGTTCGGCGGAGTTCTGGTGTACGAACATTGTGGATACCAACCCGTGGTGGAGTCTGGATAATGGTAATTTCCAGGGCTGGTTCGATATTCCAGCAAGCGTTTACTTCCAGGCATGGAATTACGACGGTCTCCGCGTTTATCAGCAGATTGGCGATTACGAGTACTACGTCTTAGGAACCGACAATCGCGCTCATTGGGACCGCTGCGCACAGCTTGCAATGGAACCCTACAAAGACACTATGATTGGCAGCAACGGAGGTATTGTTGTCGAGCCTAACCAGTTTGCCTATGGCATGGCGATGAACTACCTTCGCACCGGGGATACCACGCAACAGCATGCGGTTGATATTCTGGCGACCAATCAGGCCTACGATCTCTACTACAGCGGCAGCGTCTACGTGGAAAGCGATCGGGTAAGCGCATACATGATGGACGACCGTCTGGCGGCGGAAATCGACGGCGCCCAGCGGGTTGTTCCCTTTATGCTGCGCGGGGTAGATGTGATGCTTGGCTATCTCGATCAAAGCTACAACCTAAGCCTGAGCAATCCCAATCAGCAGGAGTACAACACCCATCCCTTCTTGATCGGTTTGTGTATGGAAGCCCTGATTACCTATTACGAGCTCGACTTGGCCGAGGGCAATACGCCGGATGCGAGAATTCCGCTGGAGATCAAGAAGGTATTGGATTGGTGGGAAGCTACGCAGTACATTCCGGCCAACCATACCCTGGCTTATGACGCTTATGACTGGCCGGTAAAACCGGGACTGGTGCCCGGCACGCTATATGACGCCACAGAACTGAATGACCTGGTGGCTACCGCCTGGGCCTGGTACTGGTACAAGACGAATAACACCACGTATATGAACCAGGGCGACGACCTCTTCTCGAATGTGTGGGGCAGCGCCAACGGACAGAATGGCGCCGGCGGCAGTGGCTGGACCTATTCCGTCAAGGAGTTCAACCAAGTCTACAAGTGGAGCTTCGACTACGTTCGCTGGAGAAGCGGGAAGAATCCGAATGGCTCGATGCCACCGGTCGAAACCGTGCTGCCTGCGTCCAATCCCTGCGACGACGACTCCAATCCTTGTAATGACCCCTGGACTGACTACACCACGCCGGTTCAGTTCGAATGGATTGCCGGCGCCGGCGGTAACCAGCCATCCATCACTCCCACACTTACACCGCCCGTCGTCAGTTCGACCACGGCGTCCTTCTGGCTGAACGTCTTCAAGCCCAATACAACCATGCAGGTCTGGTATGGGACCACGAATCCTCCGCAGTGCAACCCACAAGACCCGCAGTCACCCTACTGCATGCAACCGTTCCCGAACTTCGGGTTCCTGACCATGCTGCAGGACAGCTATTCCTCCCAGACGCAGCCTGTGACCTGCTTCCAGGATTCGAACGCTGTCAGCGAGGGAATCTACAACATCTACGACTGTACCGTGACTCTAACAGGATTGACGCCGAACACCACGTATTTCTGGCAGACGCTGACCACCGACTCGCTCGGCAACATGGCGGCGTATAACGCTAGTGCCTTCACCACTTCCCAGTAATAGAGTGGTTGGCAAACCGGATGGATGGATCAGTAGCACCCCAGCTACCGATCCATCCAGTTTCGAACTACCAGATCGTTAGCTTGCAAAGATCAAACCACTCCGAATATCCCTCTCCGGTAGCATTCACATCCAGCTGATATTGCACTCCGATGTTGCTATTCCAGTCCAGGTTCTTGGCAGAATAGGTTTGATTGATGTTGTGTACCCTGCCATCGACCACTAGCGTAACGTAGGTGTATTGCTGCGTGGTATGGTTGGTCTGAACGTACCACTGGATGTGATGCCAAGTTCCTGGTGGAAAGCCGGTGCAGGCGATGGTGGTATGGTTCCATTGACCATGCAGTTCGTCCCAGGTGTCCCACACCCCGGCGGCGATATCGCATTGGCTGCCGATCATGTAGTTGTAGCCATCGACGAACTGAAAGGAATCGTATTCCAGCGCCTGCGCGCCGGTCAGTGCGTTGCTATCCACCTGCACCCAGAAATCCCACAGCAGGTTGGTGGCAGAATCGTAGCCACTGCCCAGTTTCATATAAAACAGGGCGTTAGCCCAGACGCCAGAATTGTAGATCTCGGTGCTGGCGCCGGAGAGCGATGGTTCCTGCTGGAGTTGAGCCATCCAATAGCTTCCGCTGCCGCTCCCTCCGGCACAAGACGGAGAGTTGCAGGATTGCCATCCGGACATCTCCTGGATCTGGTTGAACACCGTGGCGCCCGGTGGCGGGGTGGGCAAGCCAGAGTTAATCCCCTGCGCTGCTGCGATAGACACACCAAGACAGATTGCGACGAAGACGGCGTATCTCATCATCCTCCTCAGCCAGGGAGCAGTTCTGGATGATCGAATAGTGGCGCTCCGAGGCGATGGCGTTACTTTCGCTTGCCGGCACGGTCAGCTCAATCGGGACAAGCGCTTAAGGCGGCTGCCTTAATCCACCTAGAAACGGAGCCGAATCTTAGCCGCAGGAATGTTCCTGGCAGTGGTCCGGGGGACCTCCTGAGCTCGCGCAGCAGCGGTTCGCATGTCCGCCCAATTCCGCGAATACCTGCGACGCAAGCGTCCCCGAGACCTCTTGCCCGGCGGCCGGAGGTTCTTGTGTATCAGTTGTCAAAGACGCGTCAGGCGTGGGCACTGGGCCAGCCTGTTTTCTTTCTCACCACAGCCAGCGCTTGCCGGGCGAAAAGAAAAAGAGCCAAGCAAAGGCAACAGCCCCTGCACTTGGCTCTACAAAGCTAGCCTACGCTCTTGGCGGCGATGAGAGTCAAGAAGAAACTGCACTATTTGCGGGAGCATTCCCGAAATGGAATCATTCCAGAGCAGACGTCAGCGCAGCAGTGCGGCCATGTGATGCGAGCCCTGCGTAATCCCCAGCGACCAGTTCACCGCGTTGATGAAGAAGTTCGGGAAGAGACCAATGCCGATCGTCCCAATCGCGGTGACCGTCAGCGCCAGCGTCATGGAAGGACTGATGCGCACCGGCTCGGCTTCTACCGGCTGCCGTATCAGCATGGCGTTGGCGATGCGCATGTAGTAATACAGGCCAATCACAGCGTAGAGCACCGCGATTGAGGCCAGGGCGTAGTGGCCGGTCTGGATGAGGCTGAGGAAGATGAAGTATTTGCCCCAAAATCCCGCCAGTGGCGGAATTCCGGCGAGCGACAGCAGGAAGACCAGCATCAGGATGGCTTCGGTCGGAGCTTTGAAGTAGAGCCCGGCGATATCGTCGATCTCGTCGCCAATGATGTTGCGGCGGCGCAGCGAGGTGATGACCGCGAATGCGCCGAGGTTCATGAAGGTGTACACCAGCAGGTAAATCAGGATGGCCATGATGCCGGTCGAGTTGGTTTGGCCGTCGCTGGCGATCAGGCCGAGCAGCATGTAACCGACGTGCGCGATCGACGAATACGCCAGCAGGCGCTTGAGGTTGGTCTGCGTGATGGCGGCGAGATTGCCGCCGGTCATGGTGGCGATGGAAACGAAGATCAGCAGCGGCACGTACATCGAACGCAGCGGATACAGGCCGAAGAGGAAGATGCGGAGCAGCATCGCCCAGCCGGCAGCTTTCACTGCGACCGACATGAAGCCGGTAATGCTGGTGGGTGCGCCTTCATAGGCATCCGGCGCCCACTGATGGAACGGCACTGCCGCAATCTTGAAGAGCAGGCCGGTGGTGGTCGCCAGCAGCGCGAAGATTACGACCGGATCGGTCGGACGCGTGGCGATGATCTGCTGCAACCCGGCGGCGATCTTGCCCAGATTCGTAGTCCCAGTCAGGCCGTAGAAGAGCGACAAACCGTAAGCGAAGATTCCGGAAGAGAACGCGCCGAGCAAGAGATACTTCAGCGCAGCCTCGTTGGAGCGCTTGTCGCGACGAAGGAAACCGACGAGCACGTAAGTCGAAATCGCCATCAGTTCCAGGCCGATGAACAACAGCACGATGTCGTAGCCGGCGGCCATGCACATCATGCCGACGACGGAGAACAGCAGCAGGGCGTAGAACTCGCCGTGATTTTCCTGCTCGATTTCCAGGTAGCGCATCGACATTAACACCGCGATCGCCGCGCCAGCCAGGAAGAGATAGAAGAAATAGAGCGCAAAGGGATCGACCAGCAGCGTGCCCATGAAGCCGGTATCGACAAAACCCAGGCCCTTTTGCTGCGCGACATGATAGGCCCAGTGCAGTTTGCCAACGGCTGCGGCGGAGAATGCCAGACCCATGAGCGCGGTGATTGCATTGATGCGCTTCCATTGCGCCGGGAGCAGCAGGTCGATCAGCAGAATGCCGAGCGCAAACAGCGTCAGCAGCAGCATCGGCAGCGAGAGCAGGTAGTCGGTGCTGGAAAAGTATTGTGTGAGCGAGGTGGTCACGAGATCCTCACTTCGCGTTGGCGAGCGCTAGTTGAGCGTTCGCGGAGTTCGTTGGTGTGGCTGCGCTAATCCTCACAGTGTCATCCTGAGCGGAGCGCCCGGCTTGCTTTTGCGACTCGCGTACTTCGCGAGTCGCGCGGGCGCGCAGTCGAAGGACCTGCTTGTCCGGCGAGCTGGTATGAGCTACCGACGCACAGCAGGTCCCTCCACTCGGGCTTACGCCCTCGGTCGGGATGACACTCTCTTGAGTCTTGAGAGAGGTTGTGACTGGTTGTGGCGTCGCCGCCGGTTGCGTTGCGACCACTGGCTTGTTGGCATTCAGTCCGGGATAATCCGGCCGCACCGTCGCCACCAGGTTGTTTACCGGCGTCGAGAGGATCTGGAAGAACGGCTTGGGATACAAGCCAATCCAAAAAGCAAGCGCGATCAGCGGAACGAAGGTTGCCAGTTCCCTTCCCGACAGATCCAGCAGCTTCTCGTTCTTGGGATTGTTCACCGGTCCGAAGAACACCCGCTGGTACAGCCACAGCAAATACGCCGCGGCGAGAATCACGCCCGGCACCGCCCAAGCGGCCCAGACTTTGTTCTCCATAAACGTGCCTTGCAGGATGGTGAATTCGCCAACGAAACCGTTGAGCAGCGGTAGGCCCATCGACGACATGAACATGATCAGGGTAATGGTGGCGTAGAGCGGCATGACGTTGGAGATGCCGCCGTACTCGTTGATCTCACGCGTGTGCCGGCGTTCGTAAAGAATGCCGACGATCAAGAACAGCGCGCCGGTAGAGATGCCGTGATTGATCTGTTGCAGCACCGAGCCGCTCAGGCCCAGCGGACTCAGCGCGAAGATGCCCAGCGTGCAGAAGCCGAGGTGGCTGACGGACGAATAGGCCACCAGCTTCTTCATGTCCTTCTGCATCAGCGAAACCAGCGCGCCGTAGATGATGCCGATAAGCGAGAGCACGATCATGAATTGCCGTACCCACGGCGTCATCGCGACCGCCGGGAAGAACGGCAGCGAGAAGCGGATCAGGCCGTACGTTCCCATTTTCAGCAGAACGCCGGCCAGGATGACCGAGCCCGCGGTGGGCGCTTCGACGTGCGCGTCCGGCAGCCAGGTGTGGAACGGGAACATCGGCACCTTGATCGCGAAGCCGAGGAAGAAGGCGAAGAACAGCCAGATCGCCGCGTGGCCGCCGATCTTGGGCGCCGTAGCGTAGAGATCGGGCAGGTAGAAGGTGTACACGCCGGTCAGAGTGTGATGATGGAAGTACAGGAACAGAATGCCAAGCAGCATCAGCACCGAACCGAACAGGGTGTACAGGAAAAACTTGATCGCCGCGTAGAGTTTGCGCGGGCCGCCCCAGATGCCGATCAGCAAGTACATCGGCACCAGCATCGCCTCCCAGAAGACGAAGAACAGGAACATGTCGTTGGCCATGAAGACGCCCAACATGCCGGTCTGCAGCGCCAGGAACCAGATGTAGTATTCCTTGACGCGGTCCTGGATGGCGTTCCACGACGACAGGATCGAGATAGCGCCGAGTACAGTCGTCAGCATGATCAGCAGGAAGGAAATGCCGTCGATGCCGAGCACGTAACCTGCGCCGATCGTGGGAATCCAGTTGTTGGGCGCGCCTTCGACGAATTGGAAGCCGGCGCGCTCCTTCGCCGCCCAGAACCAGGGCACCAGCGGCAGCGATACGGCGAACCCGAGGAAGCCGAAGATGTTCGCAATCCAGCGGATCGCGTCTTTGTTTTCCTTGGGCACCAGCAGCAGGAGGGCGGCTCCCACCAGCGGCGTAAATAAGACAATCGAAAGAATGTGGTTGTACATTTTGTAGCTCTCAGCTGTCAGCTATCAGCCGTCAGCTTATGAATCGCTTCTCGCTATTCGCTGTTCGCCCTTCGCTTTTCGCCAGAATTGCTTTCCGAGTGTCATCCTGAGCGAGGCGCTTTAGCGCCGAGTCGAAGGACCCCTATAAAACCAAACGCGTTATGAAAGAACTCTGCGGTCACATCGGACCAACTGACAACTGACAACCGGCAACTGGTTGTCACCACTTCACAACGTAGTACAGAACGAATCCCACCAGTCCGCCGACCATCACCAACGCGTACCACTGCACCAGTCCCCACTGCACCAGGCGAACGGGATACGAGGCAAGCCGCGTTACGATGGCTACGCCGTTTACCAACAGGCCATCGATGATCCACTTGTCCCACAGCACGGACAAGTTGCCGGTCATGCGGGTGGTCCAACCCGCGCCGTTGACCGTGCCATCGATTACGTCGGCGTCAAACTTCCACATGGCTTCACCGAGGCCCATTGCGCCCAGACGCACCTTGCCGATCTTGGCGCGGCCGGTGATGATCCAGTCGTAGATCTCGTCGACATACCACTTGCGGAAGAGCGTTTTGTACCAGCGCGGCGCGAACTCCTGGATCGGCTCCTTGTAGCCTTTGCCGGCGTTCTTGTAAGCACGCTGAGCCAGGAACCAGCCGACGATCGCCGCGCCGACTGACGCGAACATCAGCGTGTATTCCATCGGGTCGGTGTGCTCGACCTGCTGCTCGCCCGCAGCCAGTTGCGCTGTTTCGCCTTGCTCTTGCAGTACGACGGCTTCCTTCGCGAAAACCGGCTCGAGGAATTTCTC
>JASHXK010000255.1 GCA_030043575.1 Terriglobales bacterium | reverse complement strand
GCTGGAGCCAAGGCGTTGGAGATCATGGATCGCGCTTCGCTGCGTTCGGTGGAAGACAAGGCCGGTATTCCTCCGTCGATTCGCTCCCTGTCGCCATCCGCCGCAGGGTTGTTAGTCGAGTTTCAGTCGGCCGACGAAAGCGCCCGGCCGGAGCTGGAGAAGCTCGCAGCCGAATCCGTCGGAGGCTTGCAACTCTGCGAGCCGGCACAGTTCACCCACGTCGCTCGCGAGCAGGCGCTGCTCTGGCAGATTCGCGCTGGCATGTTCCCCTCGGTGGGCTCGGTACGCAAGAGCGGCACCACCGTCATCATTGAAGACGTTGCCTTCCCGATCGAGTCGCTCGCTAACGCCGCCGATGGCCTGACCCAGCTTTTCACTCTGCACGACTACGACAACGCCATCATCTTCGGCCACGCCAAGGACGGCAATCTCCACTTCGTCATCACCCAGAGCTTCAACACGCAGGCTGCGATCGACCAATACTCGTACTTCATCGACGATGTCGTGAAGCTTGTGGTCGAGCGCTATGACGGTGCGCTCAAGGCGGAGCACGGCACTGGCCGCAACATGGCGCCGTTCGTCGAAACCGAATGGGGAGGCGACGGCTACGAGATCATGCGCCGGCTGAAAGAGCTGGCTGATCCCGAGAACCTGTTGAACCCCGGCGTCATCATTAATCCCGATCACCGCTCGCATCTGGCGAACCTCAAGCAGCTTCCTTCGGTCGAACCTGAGATCGACAAGTGCATCGAGTGCGGTTACTGCGAGCCGAAGTGCGCCAGCCGCGAGCTGACGCTCACGCCGCGCCAGCGCATCGTTGTTCGCCGCGAGATGACGCGCCTGCAGCAGACCAATGGCGACTCGCCGCTCTATCAAAGCATCGACCGTGAGTTCCCCTACATGGCCCTCGACACCTGCGCCACCGACGGCCTCTGCGCTACAGCGTGTCCGGTCAGCATCGATACTGGCCAGCTGATCAAGCGCTTCCGCAACCTTCGGGCCTCAGCCAAGGCTCATCGCTGGGCAGCTCGTATCGCCAGAAACTTCGCTCTCACGGAGCGCAGTACTCGCCTGGCACTGAGGCTCGGGCACGTCGCGCAAAACGCCTTCGGCGTCGAACGCATGCGCAGCCTCACTCGTGCGATGAAGCGCGTCTTCGGCGACGCTCTCAGCGAATGGATGCCTGACACTCCGTACCCGGCCGGTCCGGTGCCGCGAACGCAGAAGTCGCGTGCCAAAGCGATCTATTTCCCCTCTTGCATCTCGCGCGTGATGGGCCGCATTCCCGGCGAGCCCACCGACCGCTCGCTGATGGAAGTCATGGTCGACCTCGCGAGCCGTGCCGGCAAGCACGTATACATTCCACGCGATGTCAAAGGCACCTGCTGCGGCACTCCGTTCTCGTCCAAGGGATTCACCGCGGCGCAGTCGATTGCCGTCAATCAGGCTGTCGAAAACTTCTGGAGGTGGTCGGAGCACGGAAGACTTCCCATCGTCGTCGACACCAGCCCCTGCACTTACGCCTTCAAAGGGGCGCGCTCGTATCTGACCGAAGAGAATCAAGAGCGTTTCGACAAGTTGAAGTTCGTCGACGCCATCGAATTTGTACATGACGAACTGCTGCCCAAGCTGCCGATCAAATCGAAATCCCGCTCCGTCGCTCTGCACCCGGTGTGCTCGGTGACCAAGATGGGCATCGGCGCGAAGCTGGAAGGCATCGCCCGCGCGTGCAGCGACGAGGTTACGATTCCTATCGACGCCGGCTGTTGCGGCTTCGCCGGCGATCGCGGCTTCCTCGTGCCTGAGCTCACGCAATCGGCAACCAGGCGCGAAGCTGCAGAGATCAAAGCCAGGCATCCGGACGAGTGCTATTCCAGCAGCCGAACCTGCGAGATTGGCCTGACTCGCGCCACCGGACAGATTTACCGCTCCTACATGTATCTGCTGGAAAAGGCGACGCGCTGAGCCGGAGGGTGCGGCTAAGCTGCCATGAGAGCAGGGTTGAGCAATCACGTGCTGCTGCTCGAAACCCTTGATCTTCCGCTCCGTAACAGTATAGAAATACCTCTGCGGAGTGCCACGATGCAGTGCTCCGTTTCATTGCCCAGCTTCAACGCCAAGTCGAATCTTTTCAACTTCTTGGCGACATTATTTCCGTTGATAGCAATACCGTCGGCGCCGGCAGAGCGTCCGCACAGAAGGGAAGAGGATGTCCAGATGGTCGGAGGAGGCGGCGAAACGCTCCCGTGAACGCCGCGAAGCGAAATACCTCGCTGAAAGGAAGGCACAACAAGACAAGGAACTGTTAGCTTCGAAAGGCCGCGCCCTGTGGATCTCGATAAAGTCCCTCTTGGTGCGCAAATGCGAAGAGTTCAACACCGAGCCCGGCAACAAGGGCGTGCTGTGGGTGGTGGCCAATCCCGCCGACGTCACCATTCATTGTGAACAGCAGCAAGGAGCGATCGCCGGCACCTTCGCCGACAACGCCGTTGTGTTCTCCGGCAAGAATGGAGTAGCCTTTGCGGCCTCCCTTTATATGCGCTTCACCAAGGATGGAACGGATGTCAGCGTGATGGATGACGCCGGCCGTCCCGTGGACTTCGAAGCCGTCGCCAACCAAATGATCGAGACCCTGCTGGAAGCCAGCGGATGGTAACCCGCATCGGTTAGAGCGGCCCTTCAGAGTCCCGTCCAGCGTCTAAGTCAATCAGCCCCCGGCACGAGCTCTTCCAGCCGGGCGGCGCGTTCAGCCTGCAAAATAATTTTCTCTTAGTTGTAGACATTCTACAGCCTACGATGTAGAATCCCTACCGCTATGACACAAACCCCCTCGTACCAGAACCGAATCGAGCTGCTCCAGGGCACGCTCGACATGCTCATTCTTCGCACCCTGCAATGGGGAGCGCAGCACGGCTACGGAATCAGTCAGGCCATCCGCATCAACTCCGGCGACGTGCTGCAGGTTGAGACCGGCTCGCTGTATCCGGCGCTGCATCGGCTGGAGCGCCAGGGCTGGGTGCGCTCGGAGTGGAAACTGACGGAGAGCAAGCAGCGCGCCAAGTACTACCGCATCACCGCGCTCGGCAAGAAGCAATTGCTCAGCGATCAGACTCGCTGGCGGACGATCGTCGATGCCATCGCCGCCATTATGCAAGCGGATCCAAAAAGGAGTTAGCCGTGTTTCTGCGCTGGTGGCGATCGACGGCTCGCCGCAAGGAGGA
>JASHXK010000254.1 GCA_030043575.1 Terriglobales bacterium | reverse complement strand
GCAGAAGGCGCAACATAAGCTGCTGGAAGAAGTCGCGGAGTTGCAGGCGGAGCGGCTCGCCCAAGCCGCAGCGGAGCGCAACGGCCAGAAGCTCATCGCGCAGTATTTCGGCGATCGCGATCTCGCCTTCATCAAAATGCTGGCGCAGAAGCTGACGAAGCACGAACACGTGATTGCGCTGCTGGCCTGCGGAGGCGCGCAGCCGTCGCTGGTCTTCGCGCAAACGCCGGGAATACCAAACGACATGGGCGCGCTGATGAAGCAGACGGTGCAAGCGCTGGGCACGCGCGGCGGCGGCAATCGCGACATGGCGCAGGGCGGCGCACCGGACGGCGACCGGGCGGAATCGGCGATAGCGGAGGCGGCGAAGAGCATAAGGTAGAAGCAAGGGTGCGGACCGCAGATCCTTCGACTCCGCGTCCGCCCGGCCCGCGTAGGACGCGGCCTGGGAATACGGGTGGGCGCTCCGCTCAGGATGACAGTTTCCTGAGAATTCGTTCGACAACTGACAACTGACAACTGGCCACTGACTTTGGACTCGCGTCTCATTCTCGTTACCTTGCTGATCCGCCTCGGCGTGGCCGCGGCGATCAGCAGCGTGCTGGTGCGCGCGCGGCGATTTCGCGTGCTGCTGTTTCGCGAGGAGCGCACGCTCAGCGAGAAGCTGGAGATCGTTTTCATCGTCGGCACACCGATCGCGCTGGGCGTCTTTGTGCGCCACGCGGTGCGCAACTTCGTGGCCGCGGACATCGCCTTCGAAGGCGCGATCCTGCTGGGGGTGATTGGCGGGCGCCTCGTGGGCGTGGCTGCCGGCATTCTGGTCGCGCTACCCTCGCTCCTGCTCGGCGAGTGGCTGGCGATGCCGATGTATGTCCTCGCCGGCTTCGCCGCCGGCTTTCTGCGCCACATCGCGCCCGAGCGCGAAGCCATCTGGTCGTTCTCGCCGCTCTTCGATCTCAGCATTTACCACTGGATCCGGCGCAGCATTCGCAAGTCGTTTATCGACTGGCAGACGTCGTTTTTCTTTCTCATCCTCGCGCTGGAGTTCATTCACATCCAGCTGCATCTGGAGTGGCCGCGCCGCATCTTCGCCCTGTACTCGCCGAATCTGTGGGTCAAGTTCGCGATCTATGCCGGCACGGTGATGGCCGTGGCCATCGCGCTCAAGGTGCTGAACAATGTGCGCATCGAGATGAAGCTGGAGCAGCAGGAGCGTTTGCTGCTCCAGGCGCGCATGGAGGCGCTGCAAAGCCAGATCAATCCGCACTTCCTGTTCAACACATTGAATTCCATTTCTTCGCTGGTGCGCGCCGATCCCGACTCCGCGCGGGTGATGATCGTGAAGCTGGGCAACATTCTGCGCCGCCTGCTGCGCAAGGGCGATTCCTTCGTCCCGCTGCGCGAGGAGCTGGAGTTTCTCGACGATTATCTCGACATTGAAGTCGCACGCTTTGGTCATGACAAGCTGAAGGTGGTCAAGGAACTGGAGCCGAAATCGCTGGACGATCTGGTGCCCAGCATGATTCTGCAGCCGCTGGTGGAGAATGCCGTCAAGCACGGCTTCTCGGCGAAGGTGGAGAGCGGGAGCATTTATCTGCGCAGCCGCCGCGCTGACCAGCGGCTGGTGATTGAAGTGGAGGACGATGGCGTGGGCATGCCGGCGGAGCGCGGAGCATCGTCAGGGACCGGCATCGGAATGCAGAATGTCACGGAGCGGTTGCAAGTGCTCTATGGCGATGCCGCCGAAATGACGGTGGAGAGCGAGCCCAACCGCGGCACACTGGTGCGCCTGGTGTTGCCGGTGCTCACGGCTGACGACATGGGCGGATCGGTGGTGGGCGCAATTTACGAAGAGCGCGGCCGGACCGGCTGAGAAATCGTGGAGCACGCCTTCACCGGACTACTGAAAGCTACGGTTTCGAGCGCTCTGTATCAGGGCACGACTTCAGTCGTGCCGACAAGCCGTTTCCTTTCAATCCAAGCCGGCTTTAGCCGGCGACACAAGACGAGCGCGCTGGAGTTTTTCAGCAGTGTTCAAGCGTGCATCCTGGGAGAAGTTTGAAGAGCGCTTTAGCGCCTGAGGTAATGGAACCTCAGCGGCTGAAGCCGACTTGGTATCTGTTTGGCGATCTGCACCGCTGAAGCGGTGCTCCACCCGGACGAGATCACTCATCCCACCGCGGCCTGCGAGCGATCCAGCACCGCCCGATAGTATCGCTCATACTGCGGAATGATCTTGCTGGCGCAGAATCTCGCCTGCGCGCTGGCGCGTGCCTGCTCTCCCATTTGCTTCAGCTTCTTGTCGTCGCTCAGGATTTCGATCGCGTAATTCGCCATCGTGTCGACATCGCCAACTTCAGCCAGGAATCCGGTTTTTCCATGATCGATGACCTCCGGCACACCGCCGGCGTTGGTCGCGATGGGGAGGACCTCGCAGGCCATCGCTTCCAGGGCAGCGAGTCCGAACGACTCCAGCTGGCTGGGCAGCAGCATCACGTCGGCCACGCCGAGCTTTTCGTGGATGCGGTCCTGTTTGCCGAGAAAGTCAACCTTTTTGTGAATTCCCTTGCGCACCGCCAGCCACTCCGCCGCCGAGCGCTCCGGGCCGTCGCCGATCATCAGCAGCCGCGCCGGGACTATCTTCTGCACGCGATCGAAGATCTCGATGACATCGGGGATTCGCTTCACCGGGCGAAAGTTCGACAGGTGGACCAGGATCTTTTCGCCGGCGCTGGCATATTCCGAGCGGCGCTGGATCACTTCCGGCGTGCGCTCGTAAAGATCGCAGTTGACGAAGTTAGGAATTACTTCGATCGGCGTCTTCACGTCGAAGACTTCCAGGGTTCGCGTCTTCAGATATTCGGAAATGGACGTAACCCCGTCGCTCTGATCGATGGAAAAGCGAGTGATCGGCAGATACGAGGGATCGGCCCCCACCAGCGTGATATCGGTGCCGTGCAGGGTGGTGACATACGGCAGCCGGCGGCTGTTGCGGGCGTGATCGCAGCACAGCATCTGGCGCGCCAGCATCGCGCTCACCGAGTGCGGGATGGCGTAGTGCACGTGCAGCAGATCGAGCTCATAGATCTCGGCGACCTCGGCCATGCGCGTCGCCAGCGCCAGATCGTAGGGCGGATACTCGAACAAGGGATAGCGCGAGACCTCAACCTCATGGTAGTGAATGTTGGGCTGCGGCTCGGTCAGCCGA
The DNA here is from genome assembly GCA_030043575.1 of Terriglobales bacterium. GTDB lineage: Bacteria > Acidobacteriota > Terriglobia > Terriglobales > Acidobacteriaceae > Bog-257. Next base: position 2,760 of record JASHXK010000254.1, on the reverse strand, counting down.
ATGGGCTGTGAGTACGAGATAAAGTGAACCTCGTGGCTCCGCCGCGCCAGCTCCAGACCGAGCTCGGTGGCCACTACTCCGCTGCCGCCATAGGTGGGGTAACACGTTATGCCAATTCGCATGGTTGCGCTTGTCCGGGAGCGAGCTGCCGCGTCCCCTGGGTCTGTGGGTTACAGGGGATTGGATGGCTTTGCCGGAGGAGGGATTCAGCGGCGCGGCTCATGCGGAAAGCGATTCGGCGAGTCATGCCCTGATACAAAACTGGCTGGTCTAACCTGGCGGATGGATGAGATGAGTTGATGAGTTTCTTGAAGTAACGTTCGTTCGAATCTTGCGCGGCGAGAACAAGGCCCCGTTCTCGCTGTCCTGAATCAGCCGATCAGCATTCCTCGTCGGCAGGCTGCCAATAGGGCGAGCGGGTCCGCATTTTGGGCGCCGTCCGCTTCGCGGCCGCCTTGCCGCTGAACTTCTCCACCACTGCCTGCTTCATGTCCTCCTTCTTGATCTTCGAGATCATGTCCGGAGTTATTGCCGGAGCCGGGCCATCATCAAGTACGACATTGTTCTTCCGCATTCTTCCTCCCAACATTGCTTCAATTCAGGTTTGCCAGCCGGGGCGCATCCCGCAGCGTGACCACCGGGCACGGCGACTCGCAAACCAGTTCGTATGCATGGGGAAACATCAATCGATCCAGCAGGCCGCGAGACGGATGGACCCCGATCACCAGGAGATCCGCTTCCATCTCATTCAGAACATGCAGGATGGTGGGCACCACTCTTCCAACCTCAACTCGTGTCGCGCATTCGAAGCCCTGGCACGGCGGAGCGGCCAACTCTTCCAGCCGCAATTCAATGGCGCGCCTGGCAGCGGCTTTGTCGGGTACTGGTTCAAGCTTCTTGGCATCCACAACGTGCAATAGCGTTAACTTGGCCTGACTTTCTCTGGCGAGGGTGGCGGCAAAATGTGCGGCTCGCGCCGAAGCGGGCGTCAGGTCAGCCGCTACCAGGATGTTGCGCGGGCTATGATCGCGGGTTGAGTGCCGAAGATGCGGCCCCAAGGTCAGCACCGGGACCGGCGATTGCCGGAATACTTTCTCGGCAACCGAGCCCATCAGCGCCTTGCCCAGGCCGCCGCGGCCGTGCGTGCCCAGCACGATGAGGTCGACCCGCTTGCGATGCGCAAAATCGAGAATCGTATGCGCCACATCGCCTTCCAGCAGGCACAGGTGGTAATCGCGGCCTTCGACATAGGAATGCTTGCGACTGAGTTCGGCACTCAGCTCCTCCAGGTCGCGAGCGGCTGCCTCTTTGGCAGCGACGTAGGCTTGGGGACCAGCCATCAGAGATTCATCGGCGGGAACGACAAAGACGACGTAGGCTGCAGCGTCGTAGCTCCTGGCCAGTTGTAAGCCAAACTGCAGAACGGTGTTGGAGTAAGTGGAAAAGTCTGTCGCGATGAGCACATTCTCAATGCCCACCCCGACCGGTGTGAGCTGTGCCGTGACCATACAGCGACCATTCTCCCCACGCGGTGGGGACGTCAGCGAAAGCCTCGCCGGCCGCAGTTTCGCGGGCCGCTCAGACTCTCATTAACCTAGCTGTTATGTTTGTAACGCGAATGGCACAGAAACTCTGTGACGGCGGTCAAGCGCAGGAGTGATGCAGTACCTTTCGGGGAAAGCAAACGGACTCGGCTCTTTGACTTAATGGGCGAGCAGCACGCGCCTGGCGCACGCTCCGAATCGCGCGATGGCCGGCCGCACCGTGCAGGCGCTCATCGTGTTGAATGCTGAGTGCTCAACGCGAGAGGCCGACTGCTGCCGACACCAGCGAGTGAAACACCCTGGCGCCGTCGGTCATGCCCAGCTCCGGCTCGCTGGCGCGCTCCGGATGCGGCATCATGCCCAGCACATTGCGTCCTTCGCTGCAGATTCCCGCAATGTTCTCCAATGAGCCGTTGGGATTGGCTTCGGGCGTGACCTCGCCCGTGGGCGTGGTGTAGCGGAAGACGATGCGATCCTGATCTTTCAGCTCGGTCAGAGTGCGACCATCACAAACGTAGTTGCCTTCCATGTGGCCGATGGGAATCTCCAGGACTTCGCCCTTGGCGAGCTGCTGGGTGTAGGGCGTGTTAGTGGTCTCGACGCGCACGTGCACGGGCTTGCAGACGTACTTCAGTCCGGCGTTGCGCATCAGCGCGCCAGGAAGCAATCCGGCCTCGCACAGGATCTGGAAGCCGTTGCAGATGCCCATCACCAATCCGCCATCCGCCGCAAACCTCCGAACCGACTCCATCACCGGCGAGAACTTGGCAATCGCGCCCGTGCGCAGATAGTCGCCGTAAGCGAAGCCGCCCGGTACGATGATCGCGTCGCAACCATGGAGATCAGGCGAATCATGCCAGAGGAAGGTCACAGGCTGTTTGGCAACCTGCTGGATCACCCAGTAGGCATCGTGATCGCAGTTGGATCCGGGAAAGATGATAACGCCGAAGTTCATAAAGTAGCTTGTTAGCTTTTAGCTCTTAGCTTTTAGCAAGCGAGCTGTCTGCGAGGTGTCACCAGCTAAGAGCTAATGGCTAAGAGCTAAGAGCCGCATTTCGAGTGTAGCATTGATCTGCGGCTCTCTTGAGCGGCATGCATCCAAACAGATAATGCAATTCTCGCGTCACATCAACATCACCGGCGAAGCGCTGAAGCGCTGGTTCATCGCGCAATGCTACGACGCGCTCGCCGTCGGCGCGCTGTGGTGGGCGGGGCT
>JASHXK010000025.1 GCA_030043575.1 Terriglobales bacterium | reverse complement strand
GTGTAGCTGCCGGCCGCTACGCCCGTGGTATCGACGCGTGCGGACTGTGCGTCAGCTTTATCCAGCTTGCCGCCGTTGGTGGTCCAGGCGTAGGTGACGGTATGGTTGGGCTTGAAGTTGCTGCCCGTCGCGGTCACGGTTACCGGATCGCCTTCTATCACTTCGTTGGGCGAAGCCGTGCAGCTCGCGCTAGGGGGAACCGGCGGTTTGCCGCCGAGTGCAAAGTTCAATCCACCGACGTACTTGAAATTGTTCCAATGCGTCGAATAATAGCTCTTGGGGAGGTTGGCGCTGACCGAAGTGAACAGGTAGTCCACCTCCACCGGACGAAGCTGCACATGTTGTGAGAGAGCGATGTCCAGGCCGCCGCCGAACTCCATGTTGAAGTTGTTCTTGCTGGTGGTTCCGCTCTTGGAACTGCACGGGCTGAAACCCTCGAGGCAGCTGATTACCGTGGCGTAGGCGTTCGAGTGGTATCCTCCGACTAAGGCCTCGGCGAACGGCTGGAACCTGCCCGAATGCTTCTTGATCTGCGGGCCAAACATGTAGGTGAAAAGGTTGCCGCTGGCCGATCCGGTTATGGGATAGCCATGGTTCCTAAGGTAGTCGCCCCACCCAGTGCCGCCTGTATACCCCATAAAATCAGCTTTGATACCGACGACGGAGTTGAAGTCCAGGACGAAGGCACCGCCGCCGCCGTTGAAATTCTGGCTGGTAATGATTTGTGGATTAACGTTGAGGTAGGAGTAACCACCTGACAATTCTACTTTTGGTGGGTAATAGTCACTTTGTGCCGCCGCCACCAAGGCGACCGATACCATCAGACCCAAAAGGCAGACTAATCTTTTCACCGCCGTGCCTCCTTGAACGAAAATGATCAACGCTAGGTAACCCAGCTGTGGCCTAGATCCTGTGCCGCAGCCGAATCGATTGGGCGCGCTCAATGAACGATGTCCTGGGAGACCTCTGAGCCGTGGTGCGTCAAGAAAACACCAGTATATCGACTCTCTTGTAACCTACAGCTTATCCCACAAAACAAGTGCGGTTAGTGCAGGAGAAAAAAATGCAGCGCGGCAGTCCCGTTTCGGGAAAATCAGTACCACCGCAACTTGCGAACAAGCATCGAACGGGTCGCCGACAATATCGGCACGGCCTCAGCCGGAGGAAACCAAAGTCGTTGCCTTGCGCCGGCGGGACGTAGATCCGGCCGGTGGGGAGCTGAAGGCGGTGCGGGCAGTCTATCGCGGCATCTTGGGAGCTCCGAAGAGCAAATCGAGCAGGCGCACCGTTCCGCTTCGCTCTCCCCGACCAATTATTCCCAACAACTTACTCTGACCGCGGTGGCTTCAAAACCGCCCACCTGGTTTTGGCCCAGGATTTTGTTGACATCTTCCGCTCCCCTCACTACACTATTTTGCTCTAGGCATAGATCGCATATTCTTTCTCGCCAGTCGACTGTATGAACAAAATTGACCAACGAGACCTCTTCCCTGGTGCGCTGGAGATGATGATCTTGCGCACTCTCAAGCGCCAGCCCCTTCACGGCTATGCGCTGGCACAGCACATCAAACAAACCTCCAATGAACTGTTGCAGATTGAGGAGGGTTCGCTCTATCCCGCTCTGCAACGCATGCTCAAGGCCGGATGGCTGACGGCCCACTGGGAAATCTCGTCTACCAACCGGCGGGTCCGCACTTACACTCTGACGCGCACGGGAGCTAAACATCTCGAGCGCGAGATGTCGAGCTTCGAGCGAATGCTGGAAGGCATCAAGCGCGTTCTATCTCCCGTGAAGCCATGAACTTCGTTGCCCAGCTATTCCGGCGAAGGCAGATGCAGGACGACCTCACCGAAGAGATTCGTCTGCACCTGGCCCAAAAGACCGAGGATTTGGTCGAGGCTGGAATGGCTCGCGACGAAGCTGAGGCACAGGCGCGACGCGAGTTTGGCGATGTCACCCAAGTCGAAGAATTCGGCCGCGAGATGTGGGGCTGGCCACGGCTGGAGGAGTTGCTCTTTGATATCCGCTTCGGCCTGCGGATGCTGCGCAAGAATTCGGGCTTCACGGCTGTCGTTCTTCTCACCCTCGCCATCGGAATCGGCGCCAACACAGCTATTTTCTCGGTCGTAAACGCCGTGCTCCTGCGGCCGCTTCCATTTCCCAACTCCGACCGGCTGATGTTCCTGGCAGAGAGCAATCGTGACATTCCCGAGATGTACGTCGCGATGCCGAATTTCCGCGACTGGCAATCCATGAGCGCGGGTTTCGAGAGCATGGCAGCCGTGCGCATACATGGCGCTACCCTCACCGGCCGCGGCGAGCCGGAGCGTCTGTCGTTGCGCGAAGTGACCGCCGAATTGTTCCCGACTTTGGGAGTGAAGCCGATCGTGGGGCGGGTTTTCACCCTCGACGATGACCAGGTGAACTCCCGGCCCGTGGTGGTGTTGAGCGAGACATTCTGGACTCGCGAATTCGAGCGCGATCCCAGGGTGCTCGGCATGCAACTGGAGCTTGATGGCCAACCCTACACGGTCATCGGTGTTGCGCCGGGCCGAGGCTTTCGCGTGATCTGGCATGCCGACGTCGATGCTTACACTTCCTTGGGCCGGATAGAGAATTCGGCTGGTGGCCGCGCGGATCACACCGGACTCTACGGGTACGCTCGACTGAAACCGGGAGTGACAGTCGATGCAGCGCGCGCGGATATGCGCAGGGTTGCACTGCAGCTGGCCAAGCGGTATCCCAATACCAACAGCGGCCAGTCGGCCGTGGTACTGCCGTTGCTTGGGTCAACCGTGGAGGACGTGCAACGTCCATTACTGCTGCTGATGGCGGTGGTAGGGCTGGTGCTTCTTATCGCGTGCGCCAACGTCGCGAACCTGCTTACCTCGCTGGCCACGGTGAGACGGCGCGAGATCGCGGTCCGCAGTGCGTTGGGCGCCGGCAGGGCGCGCCTGGCGCGGCAGTTCCTCTGCGAAAGCATTCTGCTTTCGCTGATCGGCGGCGCCATAGGCCTTATCGCAGCCTACTGCATAACCGCGGCGGCATCGCAGACGCTGACTCACCTGCCGGCACGTTTTGTCCCGCGCTGCGACGAGATCAATGTCGATCCCACGGTACTGCTCTTCACTCTCGGCCTGTCGCTGCTCACCGGCATCGTCTTTGGTGTGTTCCCTGCCCTCGCGGCCTACCGCGCCGACCCCAACGAAGTGCTCAAGGAGAACAGTCGCATGACGGGGATGGGGCTGTCCGACATGCGACTGCGCAACGGCCTGGTTGCAACCGAACTGGCGTTGTCGCTGGTGCTGCTGGTTGCCGCAGGATTGACGATTAAGAGCCTGTTCCGTGCCTTGCAGGCCGATCCTGGGTTTCAAAGCGACGGCGTGCTGACCGCCAGCCTGGTATTCCCGCCGCCGAAGTACCAGCCCGGCGCGCAGACGCAGACTCTAATTCGCCAGTTGACCGAGAAGCTGGCACGCTTGCCTGGCGTACAGGCTGCCGGAATGAAGTATCCGCTGCTCGGCCCCTATGAAGACAATTTTGTGGTAGAGGGTCGCCCTCGGCCGCCCCGTGGGTTCGAACCCTATACAGAAATCTCAATTGTCACACCCGGAGCTCTGGAGGCAATGAGTGTGCGATTGCTCGATGGCCGGTACTTCAATACCTGCGACGACGAACACGCGCAGCGGGTTTGTATGGTCGATGACATCTTCGCGGAACGCTACTGGCCGGGAGAAAGCGCTATTGGTAAACGCATCTCGATCATTGAGACGCCGACCACTCCACCGCAATGGGCCACCATTGTTGGCGTAGTCCATCGCGTGCAGAACGACGCCTCTGGCGGGCCGACGCTGCCAGGCAGCTATTTTGCTTTCGCGCAGGAATCTGTCGCAGGGGGAAGCCTGGTCATCCGTTCCACGCAGGATCCAGTCTCGCTGATGGTTGCAGTGCGCAGGGTGCTGCATTCTCTCGATCCGGACCTGGCGGTGTCCGACGTGCGGCCATTGTCCGATTTGACCCGCGAGCGAGTAGCTCCGCGAAAGCTTTCCTCGATTCTGCTCAGCCTTCTCGCCGGCATTGCGTTGGTCCTAGCCGCAGTGGGGACGTACGGCGTAATGGCCTACATGGTCGCGGGGCGGACGCAGGAGATTGGAGTTCGCCGTGCGTTGGGAGCGGGACCGGTGGATGTGCTGCGGTTGGTCATGAAGCAGGGGATATTCGTCGCGCTGGGAGGCTTGGTGGCAGGTGTCGCCGGCTCGCTGGTTATAGGACGCATTGCCAGCCCGATGTTGTTGGGCGTGAAGGCCAGCGACCCGTTGATCCTGACAAGCGTTGGAGGTCTCCTGATGGGGGTTGCCGCGGCGGCTTGTTACATTCCCGCGCGCAAGGCCATGGCGCTGGATCCGATTGCTGCCGTACGGCACGAATGATTTTGTCAGCTCGGAAGGTCAGCCGGTGTGCACTGGGGGAGCCAGCTTGTGTCGTTCAAATTCAACGGCTGCCAATGGGCAGTCCGAAAAACTTCATTTCCGGCTTAGACCGGTTGAATATTCAAGGAGATTGCGCCAATGACGAAAGCAATGAGTTTCAGAACATCCCTGGCCGCGCTGGGCGCGCTATTTCTGTTCGCCCTGCCGGCATCAACACAGGACAATTCCACGTCGACGGTGGCTATGGCGCAGCAAGCTCAACTGGTCGCAAACTACGGACAATTGCCGTTGAGCTTTGAAGCCAATCAGGGTCAAAGCGACGCACAAGTAAGGTTCCTGGCGAGGGGGCGAGGGTACACATTATTTCTGACCGAAGGCGAAGCTCTGCTGGCTTTGACTAAGGGAGAAAGTAAGAATGGGCCCGCGCAAGTGTCGAAGGCAGCAGGCGACGGGGAGTTTTCGCACCCAACGCCGAATGCCGATGTCCAAGCTCCGGTGTTTCTCGGGATGAAGCTGGTAGGCGCCAATCCTGCGGCCGAAATCTCCGGCCTCGACGAGCTACCGGGCAAAAGTAACTACTTTATCGGCAACGATCCTAAGAAGTGGACGACGGATGTGCCGAACTACGCCAAGGTCCAATATCAGAGCGTATATCCCGGCGTTGATCTGGTGTATTACGGCAACCAGGGTAAGCTCGAATACGATTTTGTAGTCGCGCCCGGCGGCGACGCTCGTGCCATTGTGTTCGATCTTGCAGGAGCGGTTGGCGAACTACGCAAGAGGCCGGGTTTCCATGCGTCCTTGCGAATCGCTCGCGATGGCGATCTGGTGGTGCGGCTCAACAGCGAGGAGATCCGTCTCCACAAGCCGGTCGCCTATCAGGCAAGCAATAGCCAAGGGCAAGAGACCAATGGGGGTGCTGCCAGGCAACTCGTTGAGGCCCACTATGTGCTGAAGTCGAAGACACAGGTGGGGATCCGATTAGGGGCCTATGATCCCTACCGGTCCCTGGTGATCGACCCTGTGCTGATCTATTCGAGTTATCTCGGCGGCAGTGGGACTGATAATGGGGACGGCATTGCCGTGGACCCCTCCGGCAACGCCTACGTAACCGGATATACAAACTCGACCAATTATCCCACCGTGAACCAGATCCAGGGAGCCTGTGAGGGAACTTGCGGTAGCGGGACCCGCCTCAATGCTTTTGTGACCAAAATCAATGCTGCGGGCAACGCGATCGTGTACTCCAGTTACATTGGCGGCGGCGTAACTGGCCAGAATGGCGTGGGAGATTTTGGGAACAGCATCACGGTGGATTCTTCCGGAAATGCCTATCTCACGGGCTACACCGATTCGAGTAACTTTCCCCGGGTGAACCAGATCGCGGGCGCCTGCCAGGGAACCTGCGGCAGCGGCAATAACAACGATGGCTTCGTCGCGAAAATAAATGCTGCCGGCAACGCCTTGATTTACTCCAGCTTGATCGGTGGCAGCGGCGACGATGAGCCACAGCACCTAACTATCGACGGCTCAGGCAACGCCTACCTCACAGGCTTTACGAGTTCGCAGGATTATCCGCTGGTGAGTCAGATCCCAGGCGCCTGCCTGGGAACCTGCGGCAATGGAACCAATTACGCGGGACTTTTCACCAAAATAGATGCTGCCGGCAACGCCCTGGTTTATTCCAGCTTGATTGGCGGAAGCGGCGTCGTCAGACTGCTCAGCATAGCCTTGGGCAACTCCGGGAATATCTATATTGCGGGAGAAACGATGGCACCTGACTTTCCCCGAGTAAATCAGATCCCCGGTGCTTGCAATGGGACCTGTGGCACCGGCGCCAACATGGATGCGGTTGCCTTGGAGATCAATGCTTCTGCCAGCGCCCTGATTTACTCCAGCTATCTTGGCGGAAGTGGGTTCGATGACGCGGAGGGTGTCGTGCTGGACGCGGCCGGGAACGCCCACCTTACGGGTACAACAGTGTCGGCTGATTTTCCCCGGTTGAATCAGATTCCCGGCTTCTGCGTGTCAACCTGCGGAACCGGTGCCAACGCCGACGTTTTCGTGCTCGAGATCAATGAGGCCGGAAACTCGCTGATCTACTCCACGTACATAGGCGGTAGCGGCGATGATGACGCCCTTGGTGGTCTCGCTTTGGACAGCAGCGGCAATATCTATGTAAACGGAGCTACCACTTCGCCTGACTTTGTCCTGGGCCACCAGATTCCGGGCGCCTGTCTGGGAACCTGCCCAACCAAGAACAATGAACATGTGTTTCTTCTCGAGATCGCCGCCCCGGCCAGGACCGTAGTTTACTCCAGCTTTCTAGGCGGCAGCGGCTATGACGTCAGTGGCGTCTGGAATGGGGTTGCCTTGGATCCGTTGGACAATGTCTATCTGACAGGAGGAACCACCTCGCCCGATTTTCCCCGGCTAAATCAGATCTCGGGTGCCTGCAATGGCACCTGTGGCACGGGCGCGGCCTCTGATGCCTTTGTAATGAAGATCTCTGCCGCGCAATTTGCCGCCCGGCGAGATGGGATAACTCCTCCAAAGCAACAACACTGAACAGAGATCTTCGCAATACCCACGAGGAAAAGGACCGGAATCTGCACTGCGAGTTAAGCAGATTGCGACCAGCGGGAGGCGGTGTAGAAGCTGTCAGAAATGGTGACCAATGGTGACGAGTTGCGGAAGTTTCGAAAACTCGAAATGGTCAAACCCACGATGTTGCAGTGAGATAGATGGTGGGCGCTATAGGATTCGAACCTATGACTTCCACCGTGTGAAGATGGCACTCTACCGCTGAGTTAAGCGCCCAGTCCTTGCGGGACAATCACTTGGGGACCATCAAAAACACCCACCGTACTAAAGCGTACCAAATTTTCTCCCTTCACGACACTTTCTTCAGCTTCGGCCGCCGCGTCAGCTCCGCGTAGATCGCATCCAGCGTTTGCTTCACGCTCTCCTCGATCGGTTGCATATAGACGCCGGCGGTGGTATCGGGTTTGCTGTGCGCCAGGATCGCCTGCAGATCCTTGACCGTTCCCATTTTCTGCGCCAGCGTGGCTATCGTGCGGCGTAGCACCTGAAAGTTCAGTTTCTTCAATCCCAGTTGCTGAGCCAGTTGCTTCAACACACGGGCGCGATAGTTGTCCGTGCGGATGAAGCCATTCTTCACTGCCCCCTTTCGCTTACGCGAATTGGGGAAGATGAAAGCGTCCGGTGAAGCATCCGGACACTCCTGCTTCCACAACCATAGGTCGTTCGCTAAGCCCTCAGGAACGTGAGCCGTCCGTAGC
>JASHXK010000253.1 GCA_030043575.1 Terriglobales bacterium | reverse complement strand
CGCTACTACCTGGCCTACAAGCAGGCGATCATTTTCTCGCCCCCGCTCATTATTCGCACCACAGGCGATCCGCTGAGCCTGATCGGTTCCGTGCGCGATGTGCTGGCACAGCTCGACGGCAACATTCCGCTGTATCGCATCAGCACGGTGGAGGATTATCTTTCGCTCTCCGCTGCGCAACCGCGCTTCCAGACCGTGCTGATCACGTTTTTCGCCGTGATCGCGCTGCTGCTGGCTGCGGTCGGCCTGTATGCGGTTCTGTCGTACATGGTGGCACAGCGCACGCTGGAGATTGGCTTGCGCCTGGCGCTGGGTGCACAGCGCGACAGCGTGCTGGGATTGATCATTCGCCGCGGCATGGTGCTGGCCGCAGCGGGACTGGCGATCGGTCTTATCGCGTCGCTGGTGTTGACGAGCTTTTTGCAGGAGATGCTTTACGGAGTGAAGCCGTTTGACCCGCTGACATTTGTCGCGGTGAGCGCGGTACTGCTGCTGGTGTCGCTGGTAGCCAGTAGCGTTCCGGCCTATCGCGCGGCGCGGCTGGATCCGATGCAGACGCTGCGGGAGCAGTGAAGCAGTTGACAGTCGTCGGTTGTCAGTTGCGGCTGTCAGGGGGTCGGTAGCGATGGGTCAAGCTTTGTATCAGGGCACGACTTCAGTCGTGCTTTAGCCGCAGCAAGGTTTCGCGCTCCCAGAAAGAAGGCAAGATGCCACACGTTGAACGCATTCGCCAGGAAGCACCGGCTTCATTCGGGCCGGAAGAGATCGCGCGGCAAGCCGCGCAGGGATGGAAGCTGGTCGCCGTCGAGTGGGAGCGCGAGCTGCCCGAATCCGAGGGCGCAGCGCCCGCACCCGAAGAAGTTCCTTTCGGACTCCAAGCTGTACCCGAGACCGCTCGTCTGGAGCCCAATCCCACCGAGCAGGAGATCCTCTTCCTCATCATGGAGCTGACCATTCAGGACGGTCCGTACTCGGCCATCGCCGAGGAGCTTAACCATCGCGGCTATCGCACGCGACAGGGCATGAAGTGGACGCCGATCTCCGTCTTCCAGATGCTGCCGCGGCTGATCGAAGTCGGCCCGCGCATCTTCGCTACGCAGGAGTGGCAGGAGCGCCGTGCGCGCCTGGCAAGGATGACGGGAACCTAGTAGTGTCTCAGTTTGAATTAAACGGGTTGTTCTATTGGGTGGAACACGCCTTCAGGCGTGCATAAACCGCCGTATTTCAAGGTGCGCTTTAGCGCCTGAGGTATCCCTACCTTTACCTCAGCGGCTGAAGCCGGGTGTCCGGGCAGTGTTGCCATTGTACGCCTGAAAAGCGTGCTCCACCCTAGCCAGAGTTTCAAACTGAGCCACTACCGGGAGGGCTATAGGCCCTTGCACTCATGGTTCGGTTTGTCTCAGCGCACGACTTTAGTAGCGCCGCTGAGGTGCGTGTAATCAAATAAATTGTCGTCACGACCGAGCCGCTTCAGCGGCGAGTCGAGGGACCTGCTTTCTGGATGACTCGTTCCGGAGGTTGTAGTAATTTCCTCTCTGACTCCTGACGAACCATGCCCATGTCCAGCAAAGTCATGACGCTGTTGGTAACTTTGGCGGTCGCTCCATGTCTTGCCCAGAGCAATCTGCTGGAGATCACATCTCCCGCGAGCGGTACGATCGTCTATCCCGGACAGGTGGTTATCATTTCGGTGAATGCAGACCCGTCGGTCTCCCACATTGCCATCGCAGCGCAGGACCCGCTCGGTTTCTCGGCGACTACCAACGGACAGCCGTTGCAGTTTCAACTCACGATTCCACCAAACACTCCGATCAGCCCTTACACCGTAAGCGCGATAGGAACCGTGTCGAATGGTTCCCTCGTGAGTTCGCCACCAATTTCGCTTCAGGTTGACACCCGGGATCCGGTAATTCTCAGCGGCACGCAGCCGTCGGTTCTAAGATTCGAGGCGGCCGGTGAAAGGATCCCGCTCCACGTCATGGGGGTGCTTCAGGATGGGTCGGAACTCGATGTTACCCATTCCATCCAGATAAAGTATTCGTCCGAGAATCCGCAGATCGCAACCGTCGACAAAGACGGGATAGTAACCACAGTGGCGCTCGGCAGCACTCATATTGTCGTCAAGAGTCCGCGCTCCACCTACCTTGTCAATACGAGAGTGGGGGATCTGGCGACGATGTCTTTCCCAGGTCTTGGCTCAGTCATACCGGGCAACTCGATGACCTTTCGATGGCTCGGCAGCAACACGGCACAGGCTTATCGGATCGACGCAGGCAGCACAAAGGGAGGTAACAACTACTACCGGTCTGGAAACCTCCCGACAACCACGTTGTCGCAAACCATCAACGGCCTGCCGACTGACGGCAGCACCATTTACGTCACGCTATGGACCGAAATTGGCGGACGATGGTCAAAGAACGAGTACTTCTACACAGCATCCAACTAAGGCAGACCAAGATCGAGGTTCCTTCCCCGGGTTCGCCAACTCGCTAGCCGATCTTGAGGGAGTGTTGCGGGGCCTCTCCCGGCTCTCGAAACCGCGAGACTCGGGGCTCTTACTTCGACCTTGCAAGATCCGACAACCTCCTCACCGTCTCCGACGGTTCGGGCCGGATTGTGTAGTCGGCGTTCACATCGGCGGAGCGAATGATCCCGCTCGAATCGATGATGTAGCGTGCGGGCATCGGCAACCGGTATTCGGATTCGTCATTGAACTTGTCCAGCGTGCTGCCGAAAGACTTGTACAACTCGCGCAGATAGTCCGGAAGCACATAAATCAGCCCGAACTGTTCTGCCGTCTTCAGGTGCGGGTCGGACAGAATATCGAACGTCAAGTTCGACTTTCGATGGACGAGGCGAGTGTACCGCTCCAGCTCAGGGGTTATGGCAACCAGCTGCGCGCCCAGCGCCCGGATTTCGGAATGAACCTCCGTTAGAGCCTCCAGCTCCATGTTGCAGTAGGGTCACCAGTGCCCCCGGAAGAAGCTGACGACCAGCGAGCCCTGCTGAAGCAGCTTGCTCGAATCGACCTCGACGTGGTCCTGATTGAACAGGCTGAATTGCGGAGCGCGGTCTCCGGCCTTCAGCGCCTTCTCCGCCAGACCCGAAGCCTCCAACTCCCCGGTTGCGCGATGCATGGTCTCGATTGCTTCATGGGGCACATTGTAGGGCGGAGCGCCGGATTCAAACGACGCTTTGAACTGATCCAGGCGCTCTCTCAGGGATGACATTGCTTCGTCCCTTTCCCAGGAATTTGTATTGCAACCGATTGGATGCCGACGCGCGGCCTGGGCTTCGAGGTTGGTCAAAGATCGCCAGCTCTTTCCGGATAAAAGAAAACGGTACAGTCTGTCGGCTGTACCGCTTGTATGCGCATTCCTATATCCCCAGCGGAAGAGCGAGAGCGCGAACAACCTCACTCCGGCTGGCGCTGGTCGTGGGTTGTGCGGCTGGTCTTGCAATTTGTGTGGGTCTGTACGCGAACATGAGCAGCAACGCGTCCGCCATCATCGGTCACATCAACTACCGGTACCTCCATGTTTTCCATTTGCGGGCCGAACTGGCTGGCATCAATCTGCAGCCTTACGTTGTTGGCAGCCATCCTGGCTGCGATGGCAGCGCTCTTTTGAATGCGCGATTCCAGCTCGGGAGACAATCCTGACAGATCCGCTGGAGAAATGCTCATGTAGCTGACCGGGTGGCTCATCTGCTGTTGCAGCCGCATGGCGTCGCGATAAGCCTGCTCCGCATTGCGCATCGCTCGCTCGCGGGCACATTGCGCGATGGCCTGGTTCTGGCGCGACATCTGCTCGGCGATCGTGGACTGCATGGAGGCAAAAGGAGCATTCATCTCCGCCAGCATCTGCGCCTCTTCGGGAATACGCGGACGCAAATGAGTATGGATCTTCGCCAGCGCCCGTGACGCAATACTGTATGGGCATTGGGGATTCGTCATGGTTTGAGCGTGGGCCGAGCGCACCAGCGAAACATGCTCGAGGGCGCGGAAGCCGCGGGACGTGATCGCGAAGGTTGCAATCAGAGCGACAGCTGCCACCAGGTATCTGCGTTCCATACTGCCTCCTAACCCTTTCAGACGTGAGAGCCGCCAAAGCGTTAGAGGATTTGGGGTTAACTGCACGTGAACGGGCCAACGTGGCTGCTACACGTAGAATGCCACTGGTCACAATGTGCAACCTATTTCACTGGAATGACTTGCAAAGGAATAGCCCGAGGAACAGCATTTGGAACCGTCCGATTTCACCAGCCGTTGTCCATCGGCGGACAAGCTAGCCGTTTTGGCTGGTTTTCGTGGCCCTAGGTCGTGGCGCGCGAGGCGGCGCACCAGGCCTGTGCGGCGTGCAGATGCTTTTGCCGTGCGGAGAGCCGCGCCCGGCATCCCATGGCCGAGTTCTGCATGACGGCCAGTTCATGCCGCAGCCGAATCAGATTTGCGCGATAGCGCGCCAGCTCATCGCGCACCGTCACGGCCTGACTGCGTTGCAGGCGGCCGTCGAGGTAACCGCGGACCGAATGCAGCGTGTTTTCCACCTGCAGCAGCGCTTCCACCTCTTCGTCAGTCCCCAGCACCGGCGCTCCCGAGAAGCGCGCGAAGAAACGGCTAAAGCGTTCGTTGGCGCGCTGCAGCAATTGCAAACTGTCGTGTTCGTCTATGCGTTCCATTGGTTGTTCGAATCTCCCTCTGCAGTGCTGGCCGTCACCGGCGACTGCGCAATGGGCTTCGGCTCCAGCACTCGCCTGGCCTGCACCCAGCAGTCGCGCACCTCCGACATGTACCGGATCTGCTGCTGCATCAGGTCAGCCGAGCCGCGCATCTGGGCCTCCAGCAGCTTCGCCCGCACCAGGTTGTAGAACTGCTCGAATTGCCTGGCGGCGCTGCCGCTGCGCTCAAAGTCCAGCGTACCTTGCAGTTGCTGCAACACCATCAACGCATGGCTGATCTGGTTGCTCCGTGCCTCGACGTCGCTCGTCTGCATGGCGGTCAAGGCGCGCCGTATGTCCTCGATCGCCGAATCGTAGAGCAGGATGACGAGCTCAATTGGGGTGGCTCCGCGTACCGCGCTGTCCTGATAAATCCGCCGGGCATCAACGATGGTTTTCATTCGCTCCTATATGGTGTTGTTACTGTTACTGGTGCTGGTCGCACCAGGCAGGCTGGCCAGTTGTTCCGCAGCCTCCTGCATCTCGAGCGGGTACTGAATCAGTAGTGTGTCGAGGTTGTCGTACTGAGTCGTGAGCTGATCCTGAACGACAGTCATATTGGCTTCGAAATCGCTGATTTGATTGGTAAGGTCGCTGTTCGTCTGTTGCAGTCCGGTAATGTCCACGGCTACCGGCCCCGTCGTGGGATCGGTGAGTTGCGTCATCTCCGTGTTGGCGATTTGCCCCCAGCCCGAGGTCGACTGGAAGAAATTCTGCACCGCCGAATACGAACTGTTGAGAGCCTCGCTTAAGGTCGAGCTGTCGAGCTGTAAAGTGCCGTCGTTTTGCATCTCGATGCCCAGCGATTGCAGATTGGAGTATTGACCGTTGTTACTGACGGCAGTGGAAACCATGTCCAGCAACTGACCTTGCAGCGTCTCCACCATGCTGTCGCCCGCCAGCACCCCTTCATTGCCATTGGAGTCGAGCGTGTACTGACTATTGATGGAGCCGATCACTGCGTTGTAGGCATCGACAAAGTTCTCGATCGCGTTGGTCGCTTGCGCAGTATCGGGCTGCACGCTAATCGTTACCGGGGTATTGGCGTCGGCTGCCCCCAGGGTGAGGGTCACGCCGGGAATAGCGCTGGTAACGGTATTGCTTCCGCTGTCGACCGGGACGCCGTCAACCGTCAGTTGGGCATCTACTCCCGCCGAGGTGGTGAAATTGCTGGCGGAACTGTTGACCGTGAGATTGCCTGCCGCCCCGGACGTCTGGCTGGTCAGCACCAGCCGAGATCCTACCGAGTCGCTCACCACACTGGCAGTTACGCCGTAGCTGCCTTGGTTGATGTAGTCCGCGGCTTCCTGCAGCGTGGTATCGGTTGTGGGGATGTTGATGGCATTGGAGCTGGTGGGATCGCTGGAATTGCCGAATTCGATCTCGATCTGAGCGCCCGCCAGCGAGCCGGAGCTGATGTAGCCCGAGTAGCTGCTGGAGGTGGTCGCCAGATTCGTGACCGTGACGGTGTGCGTGCCGGCGGTTGCCGTGCTGCCGGCCGAGGCAGAAACGACTTCCGAGTCGCTGGAGCTGGCAGTCAACTGGCTCAGTACCCCGCCAATCGGGTCTTCCAGCGCTTGCACGCTGTTCTGTAGCGTGCTCAGCTCGGTATTGATGTTGGTCAGCGCGCTGATCTGGGAATCGATGGTGGCCTGCTCCGACTTCATCTGGGTTTCCGGCTGCTCTTCCACCTGCATCAATGAGTCGACTACGCTGCTGACGTCGATGCCCGCAGTCTTGCCGCTGAAGGCGTCATTGATCTGGCTGAGGATGTTACCGAGGGCGGCGCTGTAACCACTGCTGAATGAGGCCATGTGCGCTGTTACCCCTTTCTGCGAGCTCTCCACGGTTCGCTATTCGCTCTTCGCCAGACCCCGTCTTGCCAGCCGACAAGCGAGATCTGGCGAAAAGCGAAGGACGAAGAGCGATCAGCGAAAAGCTCGAAGAGAAGGGGGACCCGCAGGCCCCACCTTCTCCCCCGTGCAACTCGGCGGCGCCGCGGCGGCAAGTTCTCCGCCGCCGGCTTCCGGTACCGATTACTGCAGCAGCTTGAGCACGTTCTGCTGCATCTGGTTCGCCTGCGCCAGGGCCGAGATACCGGCCTGGCTCAGGATCTGATACTTGGTCAGGTTGGCTACCGTCTGCGTAATGTCGGCAGCCATAATGCCGTCCTCGGCGGAGGACAGGTTCTGCGTCTGGTTGCTGATGACGTTGGTAGCCGCGTTCAGCCGGTTGATGCCCGCACCGATCGAGCCGCGCAGTGCCGCCACCTGCGCGATCGCGTTGTTCACGTCGGTGAGTGCGGTTTCGGCAGCCGTCGCCGTCTGCAGGTTATCGTTGGCGATCGAGATGCCATTCATGTTGCCGGCATCGAAGGTGCCCAGCGTCACCCCGATGGTGCTGCTGCCCGCCGTCGTCGAGTCGCTCAGAAACACATTCATGGTGCTGGAGTTGGTGGTGTTGGTCGTGGTATCGGCGGTATTCGCCAAAGCGTTGTTGTATGTGACCGACCCGCCGTTAATCTGCAGGGCAGTTCCGCCGCTGGCCAGCGTCAGAGGGTCAGCCTCGGTGCCGTCGCCGTCGGTTTCGGTGACGACCAGCTTGCCGCCGTCCAGAGAAGCTTGGAACTTGTTACCACCGCCAAGGCTGTCAACGTCGTTGATCAGCTGAGCCACCGTGGTGTCGTTGCCCGTGGTGGTGTAGGTGGTACCGCCGGCGCCGCCCTGGGTGACGCTCAGTATTCCGCTGACGGTGGAGGCCAGGGTGTAGCCGGTAGCGCCGCCAACCGTGGACTGGTTGTATTTGTACGGGTTGGCAGTGGTCCCCACCACGAAGTCGTTGGTGAGGGCATTGGTTTCCAGCGCCGTGCCCGCCGAGCTGCCGCGGTTCTCCGCGTCCGTGATCATGAGGTTGCCGTTGCTGCCGAGCGCGGCTACCAGACCCGTCCCGGAGGTATTGATGTCGTTAATGACGTCGCCTACCGTAGTGTCGCTGCTCTTGGTGGTGTAGATCGGCGTGGCCGTGGTGCCGGCCGTCTCAATCGTAAGCTGACCGCTAACCGCCGTCGCCAGACCGGCGCCCGCGGGGAGGCTGGTGACCACCTGGTTGTAGTTGGTGGCTCCGCCGGTGAAGATCTGCGAGCCGTTGTAAGTGGTGTTGGTGCCGATGCTGGTGATTTCAGCGACGATCGACTGAAATTCGGAGTCCAGCGCCTGACGTTGCGATCCGTCGTTCACCGTGCCGTTGGCCGACTCAGTCGCCAGGGTGACGGCGCGGTTCAGCAAGCTGGTCACCTGCGACAAAGCGCCATCGGCGACCTGCAGCTTTCCCACACCTTCCGTCGCGTTCAGCGATGATTGGGTCAGCGCCGTAACGTTGGCCTGCAATCCATCCGCGATAGCCAGGCCGGCAGGGTCGTCCGCACCGGTGTTGATGCGCGAACCCGACGCCAACTGCTCCAGGGTCTGATCCAGGTTGGTTTGCGTGATCGACAACTGGTTTTCCGCGGCAAGGGCAGGGATGTTATTCAGAATGCTAATTGCCATGGGACAGCTCCTCTCATGGTTCCACCTTGCCCGAGCTCGATCGGAGTTCGTTCCCGCAGGTGCGCTGCCGGGCTTTCTGTGACCGGCGGAACCTTTGCGTGTTCACCTCCCTTATCGGCCCATCAACTAATCCGCTTTAATCGAAACCAGATATTCACTCCCGCAAGAATCTGCGCACTCCAGCGGCCATGGCCGGTTAGAAGCAGCTAACCAACGGGCTCTTCGCTGTTAGCTCTTGGCCTTTAGCTTCCAGCAAGGAAAGACCGCTGGGATTTGCGCCTGCCAAGGGCTAAGAGCTAATGGCTACAGCCCTTTCAAGCACTCGCTAAGGCTTGCCGATTTCTCTCTTGATTCCTTCCCCCGGCGAAGGAGTCAACATGATCCAGCTCACGCGTCTCAACAACGCTCGCTTGGCCGTCAATTGTGACCTGATCAAATATGTCGAAGCCGCTCCGGATACGGTGATCACTCTGTTGAACGGCGAGAAGCTGGTGGTGCGCGAAACCACCGAGCAGGTCATCGCGCGGGTGCGCGACTTTCGCCGCTCCGTGCGGGCCGGCACTTCGCTCTCCTCGAATCCCGGTCCGGCCGAGTCGCTCAATCCGGAGGACGATCCGCTAATGCCAGCGATCAAGTCAGAGGGATTCGAGCGTGGATAAGAGCAGCTTCGTCGGACTGATACTGGGCTTGGGCGGCATTGTCGTCGGCCTGCTGCTGGAAGGCGGCAAGCTGTCTCAAGTCGTGCAGCCGACTGCGGCCATCATCGTCTTCGGCGGAACACTCGGCGCGGTGCTGTTGCAATATCCCCTGCCGGTCGTCGCCTCCGCGTTCCGCCGGCTGGTTCAAGTCTTCTTCGAGCCCAAGCTCGATCCGCAACTCACGGTTGAGCTACTGGTGGTCTTCGCCAACAAGGCGCGGCGCAACGGCATGATCTCGCTGGATGCCGAGCTGCCCGGCATCGCCGATCCCTTCCTGCGCCGATCGTTGATGCTGGCCGTCGATGGCACCGAGCCGCAGGAGCTGCGCAAGATGATGCAGCTGGAGATGGACAATCAGGCCGAATACGAAGAGAACATCCCCAAGGTCTTCGAATCGGCGGGCGGCTTCGCGCCCACCATTGGCATTATCGGCGCGGTGCTGGGACTGATCCAGGTGATGCAGCACCTCGACAACATCAACGAAGTCGGCAAAGGCATTGCCGTTGCCTTCGTCGCGACCGTATACGGTGTCGGCTCGGCCAACCTGTTTTTCCTGCCCAGCTCCGGCAAGCTGCGGCTGCGTATTCGCGAGGAGCAGATCGTCCACGAGATGACGCTGGAGGGCGTGATCTCCATCCTGGAAGGCATGAATCCACGAATGCTGGAAACCAAGTTGATGGGCTTCCTGCGCGAGCGGCCGAAAGAGAAAGAAGAAGCCGCACCCGCCGAGATTGAGTCGTCATGAGAGAGCGCCGCCGCAAACCCGCTGCGCAAGTGAATCACGAACGCTGGCTGGTTTCCTACGCCGATTTTGTGACTCTGCTGTTTGCCTTCTTCGTGGTTTTGTACGCCTCAGCGCAGATCGATAAGCAGCGCGCTACCCGCCTCTCCGACGCCATCAACTCGGCCTTTGAGCAGCTCGGCATCTTCGAGAAGGACAATCACAAGCCCGGCAATGTCGAGCCCAGGATCACGTTGCCCAGCTCGCCGAATGCAGGGCAGGACTTGTCGCATTGGGCACAGTTGGGCCGCGAGCAAATGGGGGCTGACCAGCGCAAGCAGGACTTCAACTCGATGCGCAGCGAATTAGAGCGCGCTCTCGCGACCGAGATCAAGCGTAACGAAGTTGCTCTGCACTTGGAAGCCGACGGCCTGGTGGTCAGCCTGCGCGAGATCGGCTTCTTCGACAGCGGATCGGCGGCCATCAAACCAGGAGCGGAACCCGCGCTCGCCCGCATTGCCAAGATTCTGCAGGAACATCCCTACGCGGTGCGCATCGAAGGCCACACCGACAATGTTCCGATTCACACTTCGCAATTCGCTTCCAACTGGGAGCTCTCGACCGCCCGCGCCACGGCACTGGTGCGGACGCTTGTCGAGCAGCATGGCATCTCCGCCGATCGCCTGTCGGCTGCGGGCTACGCCGAGTTTCATCCCGTCGCCAGCAACGACACCGCCAAGGGCCGCCAGCTCAACCGCCGCGTCGACCTCGTGATCCTGACCTCGGCTAAGCCGCCGGCTCCGAGCCAGTCTGGCCGCTCCAATCCGTAGAAGCTATATGGCTCGGTTGACATTCCCTATCGGGCGGAGAGGCAGCTTGGAGACGCGTAAGTTTGGCCTGTCGGCAACCAAGTCT
>JASHXK010000252.1 GCA_030043575.1 Terriglobales bacterium | reverse complement strand
TGGCGCTCCTTTTCGGGCGAGAAGTTTTCTAGGAACGAGGAAACCCAGGGCCGGATGTCGGAATTTTGTTCGCGGTTTGCAGTACTTGTCAATCGCTATTTGGGTGTGCGGGAGCCCGCCCGGTTATCGCCGCGAATCTTATGCGGTCGAAGGCAAGTCAATGAAGAACTGGGAGGTTGGTGGCATCTCAGGTTGAGCGTTGGCGTAATATCCCCTAATGAGATGGTCCGCCGCTAAGTAGCATCGAAGGAAGCTAGCTTACGGAGGAACATCCAATGCAGATCGCGTCCATCGGCATCGACATCGGCAAGCTCACCTTCCATCTAGTTGCGCTCGACGAACAGGGCGGCATCGTGGTGACACTACCGCCGTCAGGTACTTCTGGACACCGAATCGCTTTTGTAGTAGGCTTCGCGGCAACTCTTCCGATCGCTAATTCTTTTATTAACGCCTCGGAGCTGCTCCAGCAATGGCGTATTTATTAACAGCTTGCGCCCGCATCCTGCGTCCTATCTGCTCAATAGACCAACAGCTATTCATGCCAGATCTCGTCCAGCGACTGGCTTCTCTTGAGTACGGCGAGCGGAAACAAGGCTCCGGCTGACACCTGGCCGCAAGAGCGATAGCCTCCGCGGCCGCTAACCTCAAACGAAATAACTGAGGAGCATGGTTATGCAACTTCGTCGATTTGCCCAGCCGATCGCAAGAATGTTTCTGACTTATGCATTCACCTGGTTGTTGTCAGTCCCCGTTCCAACAGCTCGAGCGCAGGACGCCGCGGAAACCCCGCAAGCTCAGGACCCTGCCGACCCGAACGCGTTTTGTGGTTCGCAGGCATATCTGGACGCCCTGCCGGTCAAGCCCCCCCAGGGTAAAGACATCAAACGCCAGGTGCAATTGATCAACTGTTCCGATCAGATACTACTGGGAGCAGCTGGCGCGGCGCGCGCCATGGGTCAGCCACCGTGGCCGGTCTTTCCCCAGGAAGGCACATGGGTGATGCAACCCTTCGATCCCAAGAATCCGACGGATTATTCCAACGTACTGACGGTTGATATTCCTCCGGAATGGTACGGTCAGCACGTAGGAGGCAACACGCCGAACTTCTGGGCGCGAACCGGCTGCCGTTACGATCCGGTTAGCAACCGGGCCCAGTGCGAAACCGGCAGTTGCAGCGGTCAATACGATTGCAGTTCCGCCAACCTAACTACATTGGCGGCCGCGACCATCGTGGAATGGACTTTCTATCAGCACTTCCCCAATACCCCCCCGGACATACTTATCGATTCTCCTGATATCAGCGCCGTTAACGGCGCGAACCTTACCGTTGACGTTTCACCCAGGGGTGGTAGCGATTTCGATCCCATTAATGGAGAAAATTGGCACTGGTTGAACTGGAACTACCCGCTCACCGTACATGGAAAAGATCTGCGCGAGCCCACGCAGTGTGTGCCCGCAACCGGCACCGGATTCAAGCTCACACGTTCTGCGATCGACAAAACCATCGGCCGGGACCCGGGCTATCCGTTATTGGGATACGTCACCGTCGATGCCAACGGTAACCCCACCATGCCGACCGGGAATTACAACATCGCCTGCCTCAGTAATTGCGCAAAGTTCAAGTTCCCTACGGAGTTGGGATTTGAGGGCTGCAATCCGAAAACCAACTCCAACTGCTACTTTTGGAACACCTTTTGCGCCGGTGATCCCAAGGCCGTCAAATATGGGCAGGACTGTAAGACGGGTATGGGTCCCAACGGTGACTCGTGTGAGACGGACGAAGACTGTGTGAAATGTAACGGCGGGACTGACTTCCACGTTGCCTGCTTCAAGAAGTCAGGCCCCAACAAACCAGGCACCTGCGAGCTGCGAGGCTTCTTCAAGGGCACCGTGGCCCAATGCAACGGCAACGCCCAGGTCGGCGAGGTATGTGGACTACCTTTAGGCAGCCAGTGCGCCACTCCAACTAACACCATCGCCTGCACCAACACCTACGGCTCCATCAATCCGCTGGCCAAGAACCCGGTCGACAAGTACGATTACAATGACCAGCCGATCGTCGCTCCCTGCAGCAGCGTAACTTTCAACGGAACCAAAGCTCCCTGCATTGGCGAGGATACCTTGCACCAGGTACTGCACGGCGCCTACACCTGGCCTAACGATCCACAGGTGTATTCGAGTGATGCCACGGTATATCGCATCGTCTTTTCTCCGCAAGGAAGAGGCCAGGCCCCGATTACACCGGCGCAGCCTCTTCCGGCTTGTGACGATCTCCCTTCCAATTACAAGCCCTCGGAAAATCGCGCCTCCTGCAGCATACCTATCAATGGCCAAAACGCCGACTTTGCTATCGCTAAGGTTCGCAACCAGAATCCCAATCAATGGCAATCTACCGGCAAGGATTGGCCTTGTGCCGTGGGCAGTCAAAGGGATTCCGGCGACGGTGGCATCGTCTGCGCGTGGAACCCATTGCCCGAGGGTGCGATTTGCCAAGCTCCCAAAACCGATACCACGTATGTTCCCAATAGCGCCTGCGGTCGCATCGACTCTGGGACCTCGCTGGTGTCGGGATCGATGACGCCAAAGAGTAGCGGCGATCCTTTGCTGCTTGAGGTATCCATCCCCAGCGTGCTGAATAATGTGAGCGGTCTCACGTCCATCAGCGGTTGTGTCCCTGCTTCCGGCATGGGATCCTGGTCACGGGTTGCCTTGCAAACCCTTAACAGCAATCAGGGTGTCATCGCTTTCTACAAAGGAACCTCGAATACCAGCCTGGCCTGCAATGTTACTGTGACCCTGGCCAACTCGAATCCGGCCGAGCTAAAGCTCTATGATGTGCCGAAATTCAATGGCACGCTGGAAACCATGAGCACCGCATCCGGCACTTACGCCAACCAAGCTCCCCCCTATATTGTGAGCGCGGGTACTGCCACCACCAGAAATAACGATCTACAGTTGGGCGCTCTGCTGCAGGTGGACCAGGTGCCGGCACCAATTACGTATTGGGAGAACTGGCTGAGCAATGGAGCTGATATGAGTACGTTAGTCTGCCTGGACAACAACAACAATTGTCCCAGGGACGATGGTCCGGATTACCTGCCCGGACACGGACCGTATTCCGGCAATTCCGATGTCGGCCACAACATGGTTGCGGCGGGGACGCAATACTTCTATCGCCGTGCAAATATCGTGGTACCTGACCCCACGACGAATACGCCGGGATCCAGCTTCTCCTGGGTAGGCTTGGCGATTTACCTCGGCCTCAACCCGTAACGGCGACGGATTGATTACGGGATTTCGGGGACGATCAGCAACGATCGTTCCCGTTGCGTTTTTCCGCAAGCTCCTAGCTGTCATTCAAAAACATCGTACACCCGCAATATCAACAAGTTGGCCATAAATTCGTTTGGCGACTGTCAGGTAAGATTCTCGGCCTCGCCGCCGACTCACCGCATCGCAGAAGCTGTTCTGGGTTGGGTTGCGAAAGCTGTGGTCTCGATGGAAAGAGCCTCTTGTCCTGGTGACCCCCAGAACTGTTGTCGGACTGGCATCGTGCTGGGTTCCGGCTGTTGTCCCTAGCAAAAACTCGTTCTCCCTGATCCGATTGCACTTACAGCGGGATGCCGCTAGGCTTCTTGCCGATGATCTCGGTCTTGCTTCCTTTGCTCATGTTCGTCCGCGATTCGCTCCGTACGCGAGCTGCGCTGCAAGCAGAAGTCCTTGCCTTGCGCCATCAACTACTCGTCCTTCAGCGCAGGCACCAGAGCAACGTCTCCGGTTGTCGGTCGCAGATCGTCTTCTTTGGGTTTGGCTCGCCCGTACTTGGCCGGAATGGAGAAAGGCCCTCCGCATGGTGCAGCCCGAGACCGTCATCGCCTGGCATCGCAAAGGCTTCCGGCTCTACTGGAGCTGGAAGAGCCGGCCGCGTCCCGGCCGCCCGCTGGTGTCAACTGAAGTGCGTGCACTGATTCGCCAGATGAGCATCGCCAACCCAAGCTGGGGCGCTCCCCGCATTCACGGCGAGTTGGGCAAACTCGGTATCCAAGTCTCAGAAACCAGTGTGGCCAAGTACATGGTGCACCACCGGCGTCCACCGTCGCAGACCTGGCGCACCTTCCTGAACAATCATGTGAAGGATCTGGTCGCTGCCGATTCCTTCGTCGTTCCGACGGCCACTTTCCGCTTGCTGTTTGTGTTCGTCATCCTGGCTCGTGACCGTCGCCGACCGGTCCACGTTGCGGTGACCAGCCACCCGACTGCGGAGTGGACGGCCCGTCAGCTTTTGCAAGCCTTCCCTTGGGACACGGCTCCGCGCTTCCTGCTGCGGGATCGCGACGGCAATTACGGAAACGTGTTTCAAGAAACTGCCGCACGGCTGGCCATTCAGGAAGTGCTTTGTGCTCCGCGCTCGCCGTGGCAGAACGCGTACGCGGAGCGGCTGATCGGATCGATACGGAGAGAATGCCTGGACCATGTAGTTGTCTTACATGAATCGGGTCTGAGGCGGGTTTTGCGATCCTACTTCGACTATTACGCTCGTTGGCGTACCCATCTATCGTTACATAAAGACGCACCGGTTCCTCGCGCGGTTCAGCCTGCCGAACTGGGAAGAGTGATCGAACTGCGAGAAGTCGGCGGACTGCACCACCGGTACGAACGCCGGGTAGCTTGAACCAAAGGACTCGGGACATGTTGAATCGATCGGCCGTAGTGGTGAAGCCAAGGCAGCCATTTTTGGAATGGCTCCACCGGGCCGATCCGACCAGCGGCAGTATCACGTTGGACGAACTGAAGCAAGATCCGACCATCTACCTTATCCCCGAATGTGACACGGAGGGCGACGTCCGGAAAGCCTTGCGGAAGTTGTGTGGAAAGATCTTCGTCGAGCAGTTGGCAGCTTGGTGGACCGACGAAAAGAGCTGGCCACAAGGCCGCGGCTTCGCTGTCTTTTGTCGTTGGTTTGAGTGGCAGCACTGCTCGATGCTGATTGACCTCTGCGATGAGCCTTTCAGCGACGAAGCAGATTGATATTTGCCTTGGCGTGCGAGCCTGATCCGGGCCGGACCCGTCAAGCGTTCAGCGAGTCTTCGTGCTAAGTGCAGTCGGCTCACTCAGTGGAATTGAGTTTTTGGTAGGGACAGGGGGCGCATTCGCCTGTGATGTTTGAAAACCCTCACCGAGACGGAGGGTGTAAGTTGCTACAAACAAAACGCGTGCAGTTCCGGAATACCGGCGTTCGAAACCTAATGTTTTCTAACGGACGGCGAACACGAAGCCTAATTCTCACGAGTAACTTCCTCTAAGCCCGTCTGCGGGGAGTTTCCTGACAAGCAGGTACTTGTACGAGTAGCCGACTACATGCTCATGTGCTTTATTGTCGCGGTGAGGACGACCATCACTGATCGCCGCCTGTCCGTGGGTGTTTTTCCAATGCGGTTCGCAATCACAGCTGGCGCGACAAGGTCCCTGCGTGGTGCTCAATGCACTCGGCCTGAACCCGTTGCGCGCCAGCGTGGCATGTGCTGAATCACCTTGGTCAGGGAATTCGCAGGAAACCGTGGATCACATTGTTGCTATCGAAATAAAACCCCGTAACGACGTTCAGCAAGTTGTTAGCGACGGGAACAGTACCCTGATAGGCGCCGGTGCCCGCACTGGGAACATTGAACACGGTAATGTTGCCGCCAGGAAGGCGCAGAAAACCGTGATACACGTTGTTGGTGTCCAGATCGTAGCCTGTGGTTGATCCCAGGTCGTTGATGCCCTGTGGCGAGGTACCCTGATACTGGCCCGTGCCGGCGCCTGGGACATCGAATTTCGTGCTCATGCCATCGGCATCGCGCAGGAATCCATGGCTAACATTGTTTGGGTCGATACACTGCCCCGCTATCATCCCTAGAACGTTGATGCCGGACGGGGAAGTACCCTGGCCTGCGCCGCTACCCGCGCCGGCGATGTTGAACTCCTCGATGCTGCCCCAAGGAGTACGCACCAGGCCGTGGTACGCGCTGCTGGAATCGACGGAGGTTCCCGTGGTAGCGCCTTCCAGGTTCAGGCAGTCGCTGTAGCAAAGTAGGGTGCCCTGGCCTGGGCCTGTGCCCGCGCCGGGAGCGTCGAACTCGGTGACGCTGCCGTCAGACGAGCGTACATAAGCGTGATACACGGCCGTTCCGTTGTCTACATCGCCGGTGTTGATATATCCGCCGGAAACCTCTCCCGCCGCGTTGATGTTCCACCCGAATGTCCCCTGGCCAGGGCCTGTACCCGCGCCGGGAACGTCAAAGCCGGTAAAGGTGCCGTCGCGTTTGAGCAGGAACGAGTGAAAGACATTACTTGAGTCGATGTACTGCCCGGCAATGGTTCCCTCTACGTTAATGCTGTAAAACGCAGTGCCTTGCAACGGGCCCGTGCCGGCTCCCGGAGCCTCGAAGGTAGTGAAGGTGCCGTCTGGATAGCGCAGAAAGGCGTGATACAACGTGGTGGAGTCCTGGTAAGCTCCCGCGATCACGCCTTCGCTGTTGATGGCAAAGACGTAGGTAAGGGTCGAGCCCGGCGGATCGAAAGAAATGATGATTGGGCCAGAGGCGATCGCGTTGAGGGACATGGGGAGTAGAAACAGGCCTAGACACAAGACGAAGGCCATTGTCCGAACGAGGGCCCGGGTTTTCGTCGAAGGCGTGTCGGTCATGAATCTGAATACGTGGTTGGCTTGGGTTTTCATCGTGCTCTTTCCTCCTGTGTAGAGTTGGTTTGCTGTCGGTGTAACGAATTACCTTCACGTTGCGAGAACGGTCGGAATCGCTCATCAGTTGACCAGCCTCAAGAGCATCCTCAGGTCTGGCATTGTCTCGGGGCCGTCCGGGGAACTCACGGTGCGTAATCGTTGCTGGCCTGCCAGCAGGTCACGCTACCGGCGGGATAAACCAGAATCCCTTCGTCGGTTTGAATCAGCACAAGATTTGTCGGCAAGTTGATCTCGAAATACGGATAGGGAAGTTGCTGCGGATTCTGTTGTTCCAGCATTGCAACTTCATTGATCCACCAGCGGCACCACTCGCCTTGCCCCCAACTGGACTTGTTGGTGCCACTGCCGGAATCCGCCTCGACGTATGTATAGAGCCACAGGCCGGCGGGCCAGGGTGGAGGCGTGTTCATGGGATAGAGGGAGACAGTGAATTCATAAACGTTGATGGGCTGCCCTTGCACATGCAGCACGAGAGTCGCAAAGTTAACGGGTTGACCGGTTTGGATGTTGAAGTTCTGCTGAGCGAGGGTGGGTATCGCGAGCAGCAAACTGGGCAGCAGCAGCGACCAAGCCTTCGTTAGCTTCTTCATTCCCCGACTATGGGGATTAGCGGCCGCTCCCAGGAAAAGCCTAAGTAGCATCGGTTTCTCTGGCATAGCTTGTTCCTCTCTTTCAATTTGTCTGTCTCGATGGCAGCGAGTCGGCGGGACCTTTCAGTCGACTAGCCTGTGGGAGCGTTCAAATTGCAGCCAGTGTGCGTTCGAGAGGATTTATGAGCAATGCACGCGAGGTGAGTTGCTGGTGAGTTGGAGGTGATTGCTGGAAGTGACTGAAGCTAAATATGCATAGCTGATGTCCATTGCCCGTTGGGTTCACCACGAAGCAATAGCGAGATGACACTATTGGAACTCGGTTACATCGGTAGTACACTCCGTCCAAACCAAACACACCTCGTGGAACATACCGCGCCAGCTCGTGTCCGCTTCGGAGGCTTCGACTTCGACCTCAGAACCGGAGAGTTGCTGGGCCCGGATCAGACCGTCCAGTTGGGCGAGAAGCCCTTTCGGGTGCTTGCGGTCCTGGTTGAGGGGGCCGGCAAGCTAGTTACGCGGGAAGAAATCCAGAAGAAGCTTTGGCCCAACGACACCATCGTCGACTTCGAGCACGGAATCAACACTGCGATTAAGGTTCTGCGGCGCGCTTTAGGCGACTCCGCCGACGAGCCGAAGTACATCGAGACGATCACGCGCCGGGGCTATCGATTCATGGTGCCTGTGGAATGGATCGAAACCGCCAGGTCTCCGCGCGACGAAGTCCCCATCCGCGACAATTCAGTTTCACTGCCACGGGATAGGATCGATTCCACCAGCCTGATCGGCAAGAAGGTTTCGCACTATCGCGTGCTGGAAGTCATCGGCGGCGGCGGAATGGGCATGGTGTACGAGGCCGAGGACCTGAAGCTCGGTCGCCGCGTCGCGCTGAAGTTTCTCCCGGAGGAGATGTTGTGGGACACGGTCGCACTGCAGCGTTTCGAGCGCGAGGCGCGAGCGGCATCATCGCTCGATCATTCCAATATTTGCACTATCTACGCGGTGGAAGAGCACCTCGGTCAGCCGTTCATCGTGATGCAGTTGCTGCAGGGCGAGACGCTTCGCGATCGCCTGGCCGCGCTTGCCGTAGACCACAAAAAGCTGACGCTCGACGAGTTGCTCGATATCGCCATCCAGATATGCGATGGCCTACAGGCCGCGCACGACAAAGGCATCATCCATCGCGACATCAAGCCGGCGAACATCTTTCTGACCAGCACCGGGCAGGTGAAGATTCTCGACTTTGGGCTGGCGAAGCTGGTCAGCGCGGCTAAGGAAAGTGAAAGCGATGGTTTGGAGCTTCAACCTGACGGCACAGCCGCCGCGCCACAGCCAGCCAGATTGGTTTCGCCGGACGCAACGCTCACCCGCATTGGCGCGGCGATGGGGACGGCTGGCTACATGTCGCCCGAGCAGGTTCGCGGCGAGAAGCTGGATGCTCGTACCGACCTGTTTTCGTTCGGCCTCGTGCTCTACGAGATGGCCACTGGTCAGCGGGCATTTAGCGGAGAGACTGCCACAAGTGTCCATGAAGCCGTGCTCCACAAGCCGCCTATTCCTGCGCGCGAATTAAATCGCGAACTCCCATCCGGCCTCGAAGTTGTCATCAACAAGGCACTCGAGAAGGACCGCGAGAAACGCTGCCCAACCGCTGCCGACGTGAGGACAGCGCTGTACGGCATCAGGGCAGAGCATGAGCTTTCAGGAACCGAGGGATTTCGCCATGCCGGCAGATGGCTGGTTGCCGTTGCCTGCCTCCTCACGCTAACGGGTGCGTTGCTTTACTGGCGGTTGCATGACTCTGAGCAGCTGACTCCAGGTGAAACCCTGGTAGTCGCCGCTTTCGAGAACCATACCAGTGATGCCGCTTTCGACGACGCGCTGAAGCTGGCTCTCGAAAGCGAACTGGGGCAGACACCATTTCTGGACGTGCTTAGTCCCGATAAGGTGCGCGGCGCTTTAAAGCTGATGAACCAGCCCGAGGACGAGCGGCTCACGCCCGCGCTGGCTGGCGATGTATGCGTACATACGAACAGTGCAGCGGTGGTAACCGGATCCATTAACGACGAGGGAAATGATTATCGCATTGAGCTGAAGGCGGCGAACTGCACGACCGGCAAGACCTTCGCCAGTGCCAGCGCCGATGCGAAAACCCGTGCCGTGGTGGTCAGAACTCTGGGCAACGTAGCCGCCAACCTGCGAGCGAAATTAGGAGAACCCGCGGCGTCGCTGGCGCGATTCAGCAAGCCCTTGGACGAGGCGACAAGTTCGTCGATCGAAGCCCTACAGGCTTTCAGCGCGGCGGAGAAAGCGCGCATGACGGCTGGACCGAGCGAGGCCCTGCCGTTATATAAGCAAGCCTTCGACCTCGACCCGAACTTCGCGCTGGCGGGCGCCTATTTGGGCATTATGTATGGCGACATCGGAAACGACACGCTGCAATCGGAATACCTGAGCCGAGCGCTCCAGTTGCGTGAACGGACGGGGCAACGTGACCGATTTACGATCGAAGCCTCCTACTATCACATGGCCATAGGCGACCTGGATAGAGCTGCTTCCGTTTACAAGGACTGGTTGGGGGAGTATCCGCGCGACCTCATTGCATTGACTAACCTCGGAACCCTGTCTGCCAGCGTCGGCCGGTATGCTGAGGCCGAGGCTCTTTTCAAAGAGACAATTCGGATCGATCCTAATGATTTGATCGCCTATCAAGACATCATTACGACTTATATCAATATGAATCGCCTCGACGACGCCGTAACTGCTCTCGGAGCCGCGAGTTCTCACAACGTCGAAGTCGGCAACTTGGCATTTCAACGATTCAGAATAGCTTTTCTCCAGAATGATGATGCCGAAATGACCAAAGCGGCAGGCTCCAGCGTAGCTGACCCCGTATTTCAACACTTGTTGCTCACGGACGTAGCTATGGCCGCGCAATATCACGGACGGTTACGCAAGGCCGACGAGCTTTGGCAAAACGCAGAGAACTTTGCCGGAAAACATGATCTGCTCCCGGCTTCGACTAATGAGTTCTTTGGTTGGCGAGCTATTCCACACGCCCTCTCTGGAAATTCTGACGTAGCGCTAAGGATACTTGAAGGTAGTGCACCGCGACCCGAAGGAGAGCCCTTCTTTATCTTGCTGACAATGGCGTTAGTCGGAGATGGCAATCGAGCAGCGAGCATCGCTGATGAGATTAGCCGCGAACATCCAGCGGACACTCTGATTCAAAACCTCTGGTTACCAAGCATTCGTGCAGCGGTGGAACTACAACGGGCTCAACCCCGGAAAGCCATTATCCATCTAGAAAAAGTGCTTCCCTACGAAAACAGCTTGTACTTCTATCTTATCCCCGCATATCTTCGCGGGTTGGCATATCTGAACCTGGGGCAAGGACAGCAAGCGGCGACGGAGTTCCAGAAAATTCCCGACCATCCGGGTATAGCCCTCAATTCCGTCACAGGAGCCCTCGCTCATCTGCAACTTGGCCGCGCGCAGGTGATGATGGGCGACAAGGCAGCGGCGCGCAGGTCCTATCAGGACTTCCTCACCCTCTGGAAAGATGCCGACCCCGAGGTCCCAATCTACAAAGAAGCCAAAGCCGAGTACGCGAAGCTGGACTAGCGCGTGGCTCGGTACGTGAATTTTGGTTTGACTTGCCAGACGAACGCTGCGGCGTGATTGCACCTGTGAAGCCAGCGTGACGGCAACTTGACGTATAACGGCCTATACGCGGATGTGAACTTCCACCAATTGTCCCCCAAGTCAGCTTGTGGGAAGTTGCGTCTGACTTCCTCGAAGTCCGCTTCTGGTTAGCTTCCGATGGCCGACCATCCAGAACGACGCATCCTCGTGCAACTGTTCTATGCAGACTATAATTGCGGTCACGCATGGGGCTCATCTCGGGCACCAAACTCGGTCCGTATGAAATTCAGTCGCCGCTAGGCGCAGGCGGGATGGGTGAAGTCTACCGCGCCCGAGACACGCGCCTCGACCGCACGGTTGCGGTCAAGATCCTGCCCGCTCATCTCTCTTCCAACTCGGGAGCCAAGCAGCGCTTCGAGCGCGAAGCGCGGGCCATCTCATCGCTAAACCATCCCCACATTTGCACGCTCTACGATGTCGGACATCAGAACGGGACGGACTATCTCGTCATGGAGTTTCTTGAGGGCGAAACCCTCGCCGACCGCCTGTGCAAAGGTCCGCTGCCATTGCAGCAGGTTCTGAAATACGGCATCGAGATCGGCCGGGGCCTCGAGAAAGCTCACCGCACGGGAGTGGTTCACCGCGACCTGAAGCCAGGCAACATCATGCTGACAAAAGCCGGCGCCAAGCTGATGGATTTTGGACTGGCGAAAGCGACGCCGCCCATAGCCCCATCTTCCTCCGGCCTCAACATGACTCAGTCCAACCCCGTCGATGCTCATCCCCTGACCACACAGGGCACGATCGTGGGCACGTTCCAGTACATGGCTCCGGAGCAGATCGAGGGCAAGGAAGCCGATGCGCGCAGCGATATTTTCGCTTTCGGCGCGGTGTTATACGAGATGGTGACCGGCAAGCGCGCTTTCGAAGGCAAGAGCCAGCTCAGCGTCGCCAGCGCAATTCTCGAAAGGGATCCCGCCCCAATCAGCGCAGCCGCGCGCGTGGTTCCGCCCTCCCTCGAGCAAACCATCGCCATTTGCCTAGTGAAAGACCCCGAACAACGCTGGTCCGCGGTGCACGATGTCGTGTTGCAACTGAACATGATTGCGAACACCGAGGCTGATCCTGCCAAGGCCACGGTCCGGCGTCTTACGAATCGAATCGCATCCGCCACCGCGCTCGTTGCACTGCTCACGGGCGCCGGCATCGTGGCACTCGTCACCCGTTGGACCCGACCCGCACCACCATCCAGTCCCGTCATGCGCTTCTCCATCTCTCTTCCCAAAGAGGCGCCCATGGCGCTGCCCAATCCCACGCCGACATTGGCAATCGCACCCGATGGTTCGGCCATTGCCTACGTGGCGGCACTCAGTCCCGTGCGGCCAGGAGCAGGCAACAATGGATCTTCACCAGGCCCAACGGGGATAACTGACGCAGCGGCAGCATCCGGATTTTCCTCACGCGTGCTTACCGACATTGGGTCAGAGAGTATCGCCGCCACCACGGCACTCTATGTACGTCGCATGGATCAGTCCGCGGCAGAACTCGTCCCTGGCAGCGAGGCAGCCGTCAACCCGTTCTTTTCGCCGGACGGCCAATGGCTAGGCTGGTTCTCTAAGGGCTTCATGAGGAAAGCGAGGCTCGGAGGCGGCGCGCCCGTCGTGATCTGCGAAATCAGCGACATCTTCATGGGCGGAGCCTACTGGGCGCCCGACGGTTTTATCTACTTCACTCCAGGGGACCTCATGCGCGTCTCCGCCAGCGGAGGCAAGCCGGAACTGATGGCTAGGGTGGACACCACGAAAGACGCTGACTATCAGTCGCCCCAACTCCTGCCCGGCGGGAAAGCGGTGCTGCTTACCCGCCGTCCGTTGAATGTCACCAGCTACGACGACGCCGTGATCTTCGCCTATCGCCTCGATACCCACGAGAGCGTAACCCTTGTCGAGGGTGGCTCAGGCGGCATATACCTGCCCTCCGGGCATCTGCTTTACGCGCGTGTTGGCTCATTTTTTGCCATGCCGTTCGATGCCGCCAGGCTCAAGGCCCTGGGCGCTCCGGTGGAAGTTCTCCGTGGCGGCATGTTGAGCCAGAACGCCGGAAATGTGGCGCTGGCGGTTTCCAGCAATGGAGTGCTCGCCTATGCCCCGGGCGGACCGATACAGAGCGACACTAGCGAGGTCATTGCAGTCAGCCATTCCGGCGCACCGCGTGTTCTATCGCCGAACCCGCGTATTTTTGATGAGCCGGCAGTATCGCCCGACGGGCAGAACCTCGCTATAACGGTTCGCGCCGCCAACGACGACATCTGGCTGCTCAACCGCGCCCGCGGCGTCCTGACCCGCTTCACCTTCGCCGGCGGAGACAATCAGACCGCCATCTGGTCCGGCGACGGGTCCCACGTGATCTACTCCCGCTCCAACCGGACCCGTAACCTGTTCTGGCGCCCGGTCAATGGCGGGCCTGAAGAACGCCTCACCAGTGGCGACACCACGCAGTTTCCCGATTCCACCACTCCCGACGGCAAGCTACTCGCCTTCACCCAGTGGACCGGGGCCAACGCCGACATTTATGTGGTGCCGCTCGACGGCGCCCATACTCCGCGCCCGCTCATCGCCACCCGCTTCAACGAGCAGGAAGGAATGTTCTCTCCCGACGGCAAGTGGCTGGCCTTTGTATCCAATGAAAGCGGCAGCGAGGAAGTGTATGTCCAGCCCTTCGGCCGCGAAGGTCTCCGTAGCGTGGTCTCCGCTGGTGGCGGAGTACGTCCCATGTGGGGCCACGACGGCAAGAGCCTCTATTACTCGGCTGGTGATGCCGTGATGCAGGTTGTTTTCGATTCCGCCACTGGCAACATCGGCCGGACCACCATGGCAGTGCGCCTGCCGCCGCGCACTGCAGTTTTCAGCGTCAGCCCCGACGGCGAATTCATCGGCGTGCGCAAGCTGGCGGAGAGCCTCTCCACACCCGAACTCGACATTGTGACCGAGTGGTTTCGCGAGTTGCGGACGCGCGTTCCAGCACCCGACTAAGGCATAGGTCTATCACCCCGTACAATGCCAAACTCGTCACCAATTCGTCACCAAAACTGGCCAGTTTTCACGTGCTTTTTGGGATTGGGATTTGCGGAAAAGCAAGGCGAGCAATAGGTTTCTACATCTGAATGCGAATTTCACACGGTGGAAGTC
>JASHXK010000251.1 GCA_030043575.1 Terriglobales bacterium | reverse complement strand
GAAGGGGGGATTTACCGGCAGCCTGCCGCTCGAAACCTGCCCGAAAGTTTTGGGAACCAATGTTCGCGTTGATGGTGAAGCGAGTGTGCTGACGTTTCTTATGCGCACGCGTTGGCTAGATGGACATCCTTATGTTAGCCACATGCATTGCTGCTTCGACATTCCGTGATCGGACAGTTCATTGGAGTCCCCGGCTTGGCATTGTGAGTTCAACCAGGATGTTTGGCGTGAACGTATTGTTTCGGGCGAAAATTCCGGCACTGATCTAAATTTCAAATTAGATCAGCGCCAAAATTCCCGAGGGATTGTGTTAAGTTTGAGAGGAAGTGAGTCTGTGAAGGGATGCAGCTTTCAACGTACGTGCTTCTGGCTTAGCTTGCCTGCCGCTGTACTGGCCTTAGCGCTTGCTTTGATCACTCCGGCCGCTGCCCAATCCCAACCAGGCCAGAGTAATACGCCTCCTTGCTCCGACGCTCCTCCGACTTTGAAGCGGGGGGCACAGCCGGAGCTGCCTCCGTGCCCTGATTCACCGGCGGACGAAGCGCCTGCACGTTCGCTGACTCCCAGCGAAGCATTGATCGAAAGGGCCAGGGAGGCGGCATTCCAGTTCGCGCAGAAGCTTCCCAACTTTGTTTGCCAGGAGTTCATGTCGCGGTACGTCCAGCGGGGCCGCGGGGAGAAACACCCTCTGGACCTGGTTTCGGCTGAAATCATCTACGAGGACCGGAAGGAGAGCTACCGCAACGTGAAGCTCAACAACCGTCCCACGGACAAGCCCCTGCAGGAAATCGATGGCTCCTGGTCTACCGGAGAATTCGCATCCATTCTGCTGGATCTTTTGCACCCCGGTACGCATGCGCAGTTCCGGTCCACTGGCACAACTACGATTTCGGGATTCGATGCGCACGTTTACGACTTTCAGGTGCAGCAGGAGAATTCAAACTGGATGTTGCACGCCGACACTCACAATGTGACTGCGGCGTATCAAGGCACCGTATGGATTGATCCGAACACGGCGCGCGTGCTGCGCATCGAGATGCAGGCCCGCGACCTGCCGCCGGATTTCCCCATGGATCAGGTCGAAACCGCGGTCGATTATTCGTATGTGAGGATCGGTGAGACCTCGGCTCTGCTGCCCGTACATGCCGAGACCCTGGGTTGTGAACGGGGCACCAGGGACTGCAGCCACAACATCATCGACTTCCGCAACTATCACCAATTCAAATCCGAGAGCACGATTAAGGTTCTCTCCCCTTGAAGTTCGTTCCACCTGCGCAGAAGCAACGCGAGCGATTCAGATGAGCGGCTCATATCAGCTTAAGGCCTGAGCCTGCTTTAGCCTGTTTGTCTTGACATGTGGCGAATTCAGGCGGTAGGCAAGTAGTCCGCTCAACTCCGTGCGACAGGAGCCTCGCGCCAATGGCACAATACACTTTCCCGAGCAAAGGAGAACACCATGGCAATACCCGGCCCGCACAAGCGATGGAAGTACGATCTGCATCCCAGCGTGCGGATGGCAGACGCGATCATCAAGGGGATGAAAGAGAAGACCGGCCGCTCGATCGACGAGTGGGTGAGCCATGTGAAAAAACACGGCCCTGCCGGCGAGAAGGAACGGACCGCGTGGCTGAAGAAAGAGCATGGACTGGGGACGAACTACGCGTCGTGGATTGCCGGTAAGTCCGTCGGCAAAACCGGCACCAACGACGATGCCACCGCGTACTTGCAGCACGCGGAAGATTACGTAGACAAGATGTATTCCGGGCCTAAGGAGCATCTGCGGCCGATCTACGACGCAATCCTGATCTACGCCAAGACGCTGGGCAAGGATATCGGTGTATCGCCATGTTCGACCATCGTTCCCATCTATCGCAATCACGTGATCGCGCAGATCAAGCCGACCACGCGCACCCGCATCGATCTCGGCCTGGCCCTGAAGGACAGCAAGACGCCGAAGCGCCTGATCGACACTGGCGGCTTCGCGAAGAAAGACCGCATTACCCACCGCATCGAGATCACCAGCATCGAGGAATTCGACGACGATGCAAAAAAGTGGCTGAAGAAGGCGTATGAGATGGATGAGTAGCCAGTTGTAAGTTGTCGGTTGTGGCGTACTCAGATTCCTTTATGTGACCTCATCCGTGCTGTGACTCCCCGTTGACGATGTGCCAAGCCATTCCTCTACGACGCAGGCGGTTCCCATCGCTCAAGCCAACATCTGCCTTTCGAACAACTTACATCGTAATTCGAAATTAAGGTGACCTTTCGCAAGGAATA
The DNA here is from genome assembly GCA_030043575.1 of Terriglobales bacterium. GTDB lineage: Bacteria > Acidobacteriota > Terriglobia > Terriglobales > Acidobacteriaceae > Bog-257. Next base: position 6,157 of record JASHXK010000251.1, on the reverse strand, counting down.
CGCCAGAGTAGCCGGACTACGGGGCCTGCCAAGCTGTCGATAGAATCACTCTCTTGCTGATTGAACTATTGCGGCCCCGCACGAGCAAACAGCGTGCGAATCAGCGATCGCAACGACGATGGCGAAGCGTTCGAGATGTCGCTGGTCGATGGCTCGTGGACCTATAACCTTCTACACCTGTTCAGCGGCGGAAATCAGGGAGCTGCACCCTACGAGGGGATGGTGATGCACGCTAATGGCAATCTGTGGGGTACCGCCTCGATTGGCGGCGCACACAACTATGGAATGGTGTACGAGATCACGCCATAAACAGCGACTCGAGAAAATTGTCGATAGCGGGTGCCGCAGACTCCGCTCTGCGAACCACACTCGCGCCAGCTAGTGAGGCTGCGGCTCAAGTCGCCCTGCCTCCAGCCCTAGTTGTTTTGGACTACGGTCCTCTGCGAAAAACCTGTCATAGTCCAACCCCCGCCAGGGACAAGACGGGAAATCAATGGAGTAATAAAACTGAAGTTATACTGCACTTTGACCTGTACCGGCTGGGCAGGAGCACAGGGAGGACTGGGGTTGACGGCTTCCCCGGCAATGCATGTAGATGTTACCGTGACGTTATTCCAGTTGATTCCAATCGCGTAGTTTTGAATGTAATTCTGAATGTCGCTCAAATAGGCTTCGCACGGAAGCGTGCCACTACTGCAGTCTGTGCAACCATCTGTGCCCAGGCTGCAGGCTCCTCTGACCATCGCGTAGCGCGAGCCGAGACGCGCCGCATTCGACACCCAATGGTAGGAATAAAGGCACCGCCCTGCCTCGATGATTCCAAACAGCACGGTTAGGATTAGCAACAATGCGATTGCGAACTCCGTCAGGGCGGTGCCCGCCTCTCCGCTTTGATGTCGAGACCGTCGCAGCATCCTCATACCTCCAAAACATCAAGCTATCGCCGTACCAGTCGTGAACTCGTCAGGCGCGATCTGCGCCGGGAAAATCTGGTTGTGCCCTACCTGCTATTGTCGCACTCGCATGACCGAATTGCCGTTCGACTGGAACGAAGTGGGCAGCCCCGGCCAGTTAACTAGCGGCGCGAAACTTGCATGGGTCGTAACCTGAACGCACTGCACAACCACTCCAGTCTCGCAAGAGGGTTGTGGGTTGCAAGTTCCATTGGCCGGCAGTGGCAGCTCGCAGGAAAGTCCAGTCCCATCATCGCATCTGCAGGCATAGGTCACGTTGATATTAGAGGAAGTGAGAATGCCACTGTTGCAAATACCCAGGCTGTTAGCACCATTGGCGTCGCATAGGGCCGCATCTTGAATGCCGGTGGTGTTGGACGCATTGCTCGAGCTTTGAGCCCCAAACTCCGCGCCCGCGCTGGCCGCAGTGGTAAGCACAATCGACATGCGAGCCGCCCGCCCGACCTCTATGATTCCCACCAGGACCAGGCACAGCAATGGCGCCATGAAGGCAAACTCTAACAAGGCTTGCCCACGCTCGGCAGGATTGCGACGCCGTGGGGTGCCTGATGCCGGACGGCCTACGGCAACCCTCTGCCTTCTTGTTGTTTCCTGCTCCATTTGCATACACCCTGGCCTTAATTACTGGACCAGGGATGCCGTATTGATCGCCGGCGGCCCGTTACCAGTCGTGGTGCTGTCATTGAACGTGTTGGTACCTGTGACATTCAGCTGATATGCCACGATATTAGTATAGGGAGCCGTCGAGCTGCCCCCTGAATAGGTCAGCTTCGTGGTGGGAAAATACAGCGCTCCGGTGAGAGTGGTTGAACCCCCACTCGTGATCTGGCTGGGTTCAGAGCCACCAACTCCACTCCAAGGGATAGTGCGGTCTTCCCAAAAGAGCATTCCCTCGTTTGCGCCGCTGGTAGGGGCAGACAATGTTGCGTTGCCGCTGACATTGATTCCGCTGTACTGCCCTGCGCCAGACGCAGTCCCGGTATTGAAGATGGTTACTCCGGTTCCGGTTACACTAGCGCCGCTTGCGACAGTGAAACCGCCGCCAACCATGTAGTACACACCCTGGGTCATCGTAACCGAACCACCAGTGATGGTCATGCCTCCGCAATATACGTTGGGGCTGACAGTCCCGCCGGAGTAGGACTTGTTGAGGTAACCGCTAGAGCAACAGGCCTGGTAGCCTCCCGAGTAGCACGCGGGCGTTGGCTGGTCCCGATTTGCCAACGGATCGGGGAACGACTGGATGCCGGTAACCGGAGCATTAGAAAAAGTCTCTGGACACTCCTCCCAGCCACTTTGGCCGCCGACGACTTGGATGGTGGTGGCGTCGGTGCAAGAGCCCACGGTGTCGTCGAAGGCTGTACTGCTTGAGGAATTAACCAAGATCCCGCAGTTGTTGGCTATGACGGACGAACCTGCGCTCTGCAAATAGGAATTAGGATCTGTCGGATCCAGGACATAGATGCACCCCGTCGCCGCCCTTAACCCGGCAACCGAGCGGGCGGCCACTGGCACCGAAAAGTATCCGCCGACTTTCATAAAGAACGTTGGCTGGGTCTGAGACACGGTCACTTCTACGTAGTCTTGAGAGTCGCCTACGGTGCTATACGGGCCGTTCGCGGGAGGGTTGTTCACAGCAACCGTTATGCCGTTGTTACCGTTGGTAAACCCATTCGCGGCGCTGTCGGCCTGACCGGCCGTCCTGATTTGACTCTGCCCGTCATTTGAGCCATAGATGGATAGAGCCATTGCCGCGCCGACGGCACCGGCGTCGGCTGCCTTCTGCATCTGCTGCTTCTGATAGAGGAGGTAACCGACATCGGCCGCTAGACCGGCCATCAGCAAGAGCACAACCATGGCCAACGCGCCGATCAGCAAGGCTTGTCCTTCATCCGGCTTGCCAAAATGTCTGAGCCGCAAATTACGAAGGAGTTGTTTTAAGGGTCGCATCACAATTCATCCTCGGTCATCTGGCGTGTGTCTGCTCCTTTGAGGTGGTAGTGACAATCACTACCTGGCGAGCATGTACTCGCAGGAGCGCAAGGGTGCGGGAGCGGCTATTACAACTCCGCCTAGTTGAACCGAATTGTGCTGTGAAACGCGCGCAAAAGCAATTGCCTAGAACGGCCTTAACAGTGTAGCACCCGCGGACTAAGTAAAGTGCCATAGGTCCACCACGCATAGGCCGGGACGGCGATAGCGCGAAAGGGCGGTAACTTCTGGCGAGGTCTCGGCCGGATGTTACTGCTCATTCGGCGTGCCGGCGCGGAACCCGCTTGGAGAGATTGCACAGCGTCTCGTAAACCACGGTGTCCGAGCTGCGTGCCAGGTCCCAGGCTGTGATTTGCTGGTTGCCGCTGCGGCCAATCAGAACAACCTCGTCGCCGATCGCCGCGCCAGGCACATGCGAGACATCGATAAGTGTCAGGTCCATCGAGACGCGCCCGGCAATCGGTGCGCGCTGTCCGCGGATCAATACCTCGCCGTGGCCGACCGAAGGATGAATGTGGCAGAGCGCGGGATCGTGCCCGTTGCGCACCGAAACTTTGCGCGAGAGCCCGTCGCCGTAACCCACCGAAACCGCGGCGATTCGTCCCGGCGCAGGCGTCACATACGCGCCGCCATAACCCAGCGGTTGGCCGGCGGGGACGTCGCGCAGTCCTAGCACGTGCGTCTTCCACGAAAGCACCGGCTTCAGCGGCAGATGCGGAACATCGCTGACCGGCGAACCGTCCTGACGACTAAGGCCATATTCATACCCATACAGCAGCAGGCCAGGCCGCACGAAGTTGTGCCAGGTGTTAGCGCGTCCTTCGACGGCGGCACTGTTGGCAAGATGGCGCAGTGGCGGATGCAGTCCGTGATTCGCCAGCGTGCGCAGCGCCACGTTATAGCGCTCGATCTGATGCGCGGTGTGCTCGTCGTCCAAAACCTCGGATGACGCGAGATGACTGAACACGCCCTCGAGCGCGATCTGCGGCAGAAGCTTGATGCCTTCGGCAAATGACTCCAGGTCAGCCAGCGGCAAGCCCAGGCGCGACATGCCGGTGTCAATCTTGAGATGAACCGCAACGGGACCAGCGAGGCCAAGGCGATCGGCGGCGCGCGCCAGATCCTGCGCCTGCTCCAAACGAAATACGGCAGGCGTCAACGAATTGCGCAGCGCTTCTTCCTCTTCGCCGGGGTAGAGCCCGCACAGCACGAGGATTCGTCCCCTGACCCCCACGCCGCGTAGCACGATGCCTTCATCCGTAGAAGTAACGCCGAACCACTTGGCGCCAGCCTGCTCCAGCGCCGGGGCACAGTCTTCCACGCCGTGTCCGTAAGCGTTGCATTTGACTACGGCGCAGATGGTGACGTCAGCGCCCACGTGCTGTTGCACCACGCGAAAATTGTGGCGCAGGGCGGAGAGCGAGACCTCGGCCCAGTTGGGCCGCGTTTCGATGCGTGAAGATGTGAGCGTCGTGGCCAAGTCTTAATTCGATGATACGCGCAGTGCGCGACGGATGACGAGCGACCGCGGCGCAAGGAAACTGGACGGTTAACGCAGGTGGAGCCGGCCTTTAGGTCAGCGCCTGGATTTGCTGATTTCTCACCCGAGCCAGCTTTAGCTGGCGACACAACCCCGATCGGTGCTGCAAAGGGACGGCAAAAAATCACCCTACGCTGCCAACCCTTCAAACACCTCGCCAATGTCTTACATCCTAAGTTAGGAATTGGCCGCTGGGTTTGGAAGGGAGGATCAATGGCTGAGGTTTGGCGCAGGGGTTCCGATCCGGCAGAGGTACAAAATGCAACCACGCAACACGACGAGGCGGTAGCCGAGAAGCTACCGGACCAAACACCCGCGCTGCCCGCTACGGTCGCACCAGCGAGCAATCCAACACTAAACCGCTCGGCCGAAGTGGTGGGCCGCAGTGTTGGAACCGCGGTCAGCGAGGTTCGCCGTCTGCCGCGTCGCCTGGGTAATCTGAAATCCCGCATCCATCTGGTTAGCAAAGAGGGCAGCCGGTCGGCACACCATGTCCGTGACTCCGCCGAGTCCAGAGTCGCCGAGTTGTTCGACGAGGCGGAGATCGGCCTGCTGGAACTGGCGGACAAGGCGGCGATATATACCTCCGAGATCGGCAGCCGGGCGAACAATCGCATCGCTATCCTGCGCCGTGAGGCGCGGTGGAAGTTGCACGTTGTGCGCACCATTGCTCGCTCCCGGCTGGAAGAGCTGCGCCGCTGGCAGCCCGAGCGGCCGCTGCAGGTAGTCATGGTCGCTGCCAGCGCGGCCTTCGCCGTGGGAGTGATGTTGCGCATCTGGAGGTCCAGCCATGACTAACGGGCATAGCAAGGGCGTCATCGAGGTTGTCGAGGAGTTGCGCGACGAGCTGATCGAATTCCTCACCACCCGCTTCGAAATGCTGGAAGCGGAGTTCGACGAGAAAACGCGGGTTCTCAAGATGTCGGCTCCCCTGCTGGGCATCGGTGCGCTGGCGCTGACTACGGCGTGGTTGCTGTTTACCGCATTTCTGGTGGTCATGATCGCGCAAGCATTCGCCCCCAGTGCCTGGAGATTCACCGTCGCGTTCCTGGTGGTTGCCGTCCTCTATGCCCTTGTCGGAGGAGTTGCCGCGTATGTGGCGTGGCGCCTGCTGAAAGAAAAAGGAGTCAAGCCCGAGCGCATCCTCCGCGTATTGAAACAGGATAGTTTGTGGTTGGAGACGGAGGCCAAGGAACGTATATGAGCGAAGAGATCTTAAACCGGCTTTCACAGGAGGTTCTGGAGCAGCGTGCTGCTGAGCAGCGCCAGCGTATCCACAATTCGGTTGACGAGTTGAAATCCTCGCTGCGCCAAACCGTGCACGAACGCCTGGATATGGAAAACTATGCGAGAACCTACATTTGGCGGCTAACAGTTGGCGCCGTGGCGATAGCGCTGATCAGCGGATACGGCCTGGCAGAACTGTTCGCTCGCCGTTGAAGCTGGCAGAGCATTTTTTTGCGTGGATGCCCATCCGAAAAACCTGCCTGGCTTGGGGCAGGTAGCCCGAGAATCACCACCTCCACGAAAGAGCTATTCCATCTTTCTCTATCCGTGGTATAACTCCGTCTTGTTGTTGTTGCGTAACCCGGGCTAAGAACAGTTAGTGCCGCCTGATCAGTTGCCTGCCCAGCCACTTCGGCAGGTACTG
>JASHXK010000250.1 GCA_030043575.1 Terriglobales bacterium | reverse complement strand
TCAATGGCCAGATCCAGGCACAGCTCGGGCTCGACGGGCCTGCCCGCGATATGATGCTTCAAGGTCACACCATCCAGAAATTCCATGACCATGAAGGCGCGGCCGTCTTCCTCGCCGATGTCATAAATAGTGCAGATGTTGGGATGGTTGAGCGCCGAGGCAGCACGGGCTTCGCGACGAAAGCGCTCTAGCGCCTGCGGGTCACGGGCAACGTCCTCTGGCAGGAACTTGATGGCGACGTACCGGCCCAGGCGCGTGTCCTCGGCCTTGTACACCACGCCCATACCACCACCGCCGATCTTGCTGACGATGCGGTAATGCGAAATGCTTGTCTCGAGCATGCAGCCCAGCCTGGATGCAAGCGATGATAGGGCGCTGAGAGCGGCAGGTCAATTTCTGGTCAGTGAGCCCGAAGCGCTGCGCGTGATTCGCCACCATCACGGCATGAGCGTGAAAGAAATGGCGGCCCCGCAGGGCCGCCGATGGGAAGCAGATTGAGACCGTCTATCTAGAAGACGACCTTGCCCTGCAGTTGAACGATACGGCCGGCAGGCGAACCCGGGAAGAACGATCCGAAAGGAGTCGTCGGCGGAGCCGTTTGTGCTGTGATTTCCCCGAACGTAGTTGTTCCAAACAGGTTGTTGGGTTGTGCGAAGTTCGGATGGTTGAATACGTTGTAGAAGTTCGCACCCACTCCGAAGGCTACGCGTTCGGTGATCTTGAAGTTCTTGTTGAGGCTGAAGTCCGAATCGAAGAACCCAGGTCCATGGTAGATGTTACGCTGCTGATTGGGGAAGCTTGTCACAGTTCCAGCCGAAGCAAACCCGTTCGGGTTCAGGCAGGTGAGCAAGTACGCACCACAGTTCCCCTGGCCAACCCCAACCACCTCCGCAGGAAGATAGGGGGCGGCCGGATTGTAGTTGCCAACGAAGGTGCTTGCGTCAAATACCTGCAGCGGCAGTCCGGAATGGGCGAAGAAGCTCTGCGACAAAGTCCAGCCGCCGAACGCCCCGTTGACGAATTTGTTGCCGAACTTCCACGGAGTATTCCAGACATAGGCGGCATTGAAGGAGCTGCGGAAATCGTAATCCGCATTTCCGTAGTTACTCGCCAAGTTGTAGGGATTCAACTGATACGCACTACTAGTCAAGGAATACGGCAGAATGCCGCCGTTGGAGATTTCGTCCAAGGCATGCGCCCAGGTATAGCTGGCCTGTATGGTGAAGCCATAGGTCAGCCGGCGCTGATAGCTGGTGGTTAACTGGTTATCATTCGACACCGCCCCCGAATAAATCTCAGTAACGGTAGCATAGTTAAGGGGATTGGGAGCAGTAGCCGGAACTCCTCCAAAGCCAGCGTAAGCGTTGGGATAATTGGTGACCGGCTCGTTAATCCCGTGGTTGCCGATATAAGCCAAGCTCAGCGAGCTCTTGCTGTCCAACTGTTGTTCGAGTTGCAAGCTCCACTCCTGGTACCGCGGGATGTGGAACTGGCCGCTCATGTTGTTGAAGCTTGGCGAGGCAAAAGCGGGGTTCACAGAGCTCAACGAGGCAAACGATGCGCCTGCCGGGAAGCCAGCGCGAAGCTGGGAGGCAGTCGCTGACCCGATGAGCCAGGGACTGACGTTTGGAGTGGTCTGGTCAGCCCACAGAACGCCACCAGGCACACCCGGCGAACTGAACTGTGTAACCGGAATGACCGTTGGGATGTTGGTCATGAAGTCATCGCCCAGCACAGCGGGGAAGGCATCGTAGAAGAGACCAAAGCCGCCGCGAACCACCGTCTTATCGCTGCCCCGGGGCGACCAGGCAAAGCCGAAGCGTGGCGCCCAGTCGATTTTGTCCACCGAGCGGAAGACCTGGTGCAGGTTGGCATTGATCATCTGATTGTATGCAGTCGTGGGATCGGTGCTGATGGTAGAGAACGGTCCGGTAAACTGCGCCGCACAGTTCAGCTGGCAGACCGGATTGGAGTCATGCTCCGCACGCATCGCGAAGGTGAGTTTCAGGCTCTTGTTTACCCGCCACTCATCCTGCGCGTAGAGCCCGATGCCCCACAGGGCGACCGGATAGCTGCCCCGGTTGGAAAAGTTCTGCGCGAATTCGGCAGCCTGGCCCTCGTAAAGACCCTCCACTGAGCCGATATAGGACAGCGGGTAGATGGACTCGCTGAACGCGTAGTCGGTGACATCGTACCGGCGGTAGTTTGCGCCAAACTTCAGGTTGTGGGCGCCCTTCGTCACCGAGAAGTCATCCACAAACTGGTATTGAGTCACGTTGCGTCCCTGCGGGAAGGCGTACTCGTCGTTGGCTAGACTGGTGTAGCCAAGGCCAGACAAGTCCAGTTGGGTGGGGAAGGTCGCGGGCGCGTTGAACTGGGTAAAAATCGCGCGATAGTAGCTGCCCGCATAGACCAGCTGGTTGGTTGCGTTACTCCCAAAGGTGTGCGTCCACTGGCCCTGGCCGTCTTGCCAAGGCTGGTAGCTGGCCGCACTAAAGGCTGAGTTCACGGGATCAGCGTAGGTTGCCTGCACGCCGGAGTCGAAGGTCACGCTCCAGAACAGGTGATCCTTGTCAGACAGGTTGTAGTCGACACGTGCGATACCTATGTTTTCGGAGGCCGGTAGCGCAGGACTCGCCGTACCCTGCAGGAAGCAATTGGTTACTCCAGGGATCACCGCTCCCTGGCAGCCCCCACCAGTTAGGGGCGTGGTTGCGGCCGCGTAATAAGGAGAACTCTGATACAGGCTGAAGGCTTTCGAGTACAACGGGATCGAGGCCGGACTCACCATGGCCAGATTTGCCAGAGTGGCATTGGCGAATGCCACCGTCGGGAACTGCACCAGCCCGGTCGAAGGAACGATGTAGCGGATTCCCTCAAAGTCAGCGAAGAAGAACAATTTGTCCTTCTTGATAGGGCCGCCGATGGAAGCTGCCCACTGATTGTTGTTGGTGAAAGGCGTCGGCGGCACAGGCGTCTGTTGGCCGGCGAACCAGCTGTTGGCCTGGATGCTGCTGCCCGTCCACCAGTAGTTGGCGTTGCCGTGGAAGGCATTGGTGCCCGACTTGGTGACGTAGCTAACCTGCGCCCCAGCCTGCTGCCCGTACTGGCCGCCATAGGCGTTGGTGATGACCGT
>JASHXK010000249.1 GCA_030043575.1 Terriglobales bacterium | reverse complement strand
GCTCGGCCAAATCATTGTGACCAGTTCGCGCCTCCCCATGCGCATCCGCCAGGCGCTCAATGTCGAAGCGGGACTGAACGACGGACTTTCGGTCCCCTTTCTGCTGTTCTTCATCGCCATTGCAGCGGCCAGGATCGAAGGCGGTGCGGCCAGTTTGCTGCAGTTCGTCGGGGAACAATTAGGACTGGGCATGGTAGTCGGCGCAGCTGTTGGACTGATCGGAGGGTGGCTATTGAGCGTTGCCAATCGCCGCGGATACATTGCGGAATCCTTCCGGCAGATCGCCGTGGTAACGCTGCCGTTGATGTGCCTGCTACTAGCCGAAATGGTGGACGCGAGCATGTTCATTGCCGCATTCGTCGCCGGACTGGCGGTACAGATTCCCTTCAAGGAAGCCGGCAAACACAGTGTCGAGTTCGCCGAGGAATGGGGACAGATCTTCAATCTCATTGTGTTCTGCATCTTCGGCATGGTGGTCATGCGTGACTGGCGGCAGTTCACGGTAGCGAGTTGGGGCTATGCGTTGCTGAGCTTGACGGTGGTCAGGATGCTTCCGGTCGCGATCGCGCTGATCGGAACGCGCCTTAGCACACCCACAGTATTGTTCATGGGATGGTTTGGGCCGCGTGGTCTCGCGTCCATCGTTTTGGGAATGGTTTACCTGGAGCAGGAACTGCATCTGCCGGGCGAGGCGACGATTCGCTTTGCCGTGATGGCGACGGTTGTGCTCAGCATCTTTGCTCATGGTCTGAGCGCCATTCCGGGCATTCGTCTTTATGCTCGTAGGGTCGCCGCTCTGGGCCCGTCTGCTCCGGAGTGTTTACGATGAACTCTATGCTTGCGCAGACCGGTTTCAATTGGGACGTTATTGGGACGTCCTAGGCGGAGCGGGTTGGCCTAAATTGTAGATTCGTTTGGTGGAGCTAGTCGGGATCGAACCGACGACCTCATCGTTGCGAACGATGCGCTCTCCCAGCTGAGCTATAGCCCCACGCAAGATGCAAGGAAGGCCGCCATTCATCACATGTATTTCGAAGCTAACGTGATTGGAGCTGGCACCTAGATTATACAAGCAAGCGTCGCGGAAATGCTCAACCGCCGGTACGTTTCATCCAGTGCGATAAAGAATCTGAGGCATCACCTCCGAGTCTTCAGCCAATTGCCGCTCTCGCGAAACTCAACCGCAGCTCCTCCCACCCGATGATGCCTGCAAGAACCCGCGAATTGCGTCGGTCTTGTCAAACAAGGCTTTCCCAAATTCGGGTTCGATCACTACAATGTATTCGTCTCAGTACATATTGCAGCCTCGAGCCCACGGTTTTGGTAAGCGACCGATTGGTTACCTTTTTGTCGCATGCCTCCTTGCTGAACCCGACCTGCTATGCGGGCGCGGACGTGGGCGCATAGCGGTGACTTTGGTTTCGAACTAATCTCGTCGCCATAGATTGGAGCAGCGCATTATGGTTCGCCCTAAGCAGTTCCTGGCGCTCATCCTCAGCTGGGGAATCATCCTCGCAACCTCGCCGGTCAGTGCCATGCCAAGTACCGGCATGTATCTGCCACAGGAGGCCCCGCCTGCAAACCTAACCGCCAATCAGATTGACGCCCTGGTCGCGCCCATTGCTCTATATCCGGATGCTTTGGTCGCGCAGGTACTGGCCGCGTCGACGTTTCCGAACGAGATTGTCGAGGCCGACCAGTGGCTGAAGGCTAATCAGAATTTGCAAGGCGCCGCGCTGGCCGAAGCCGTGAACCAGCAGCCTTGGGACCCAAGCGTGCAGGCCCTGACGCAGTTCCCTTCTGTGCTGGATAACATGGCCAACAATCTGTCCTGGACCTCCGCGCTGGGCAGCGCCTTTTATAATCAGCAGGCGGACGTGATGGCTGCGGTACAGAGATTGCGTCAGCAAGCCCAGGCGGCCGGCAACCTGAAGACCACCCAGCAGCAAACCGTAACTACCGAAACTCAAGGCGGACAGCAGGTCATTGTGATCCAGCCCGCCAGTCCTCAGGTAGTCTACGTGCCGACCTACAACCCCACCGTGGTGTATGGCACGCCGTACTCTCCTCCCGGTTACAGCACTGCCGACCTTGTCGCCACTGGCCTCATTTCGTTCGGCGTCGGCATGGCTGTGGGTGCGGCGATGAGCGGTGGCTGCTGCGGCTGGGGCTGGAATAGCTGGGGTTGCGGCTGGCATGGCGGGACGGTCGTTTATAACCGCAACGTCTACGTTTCGCGCAGCAATATCTACGCCAACGGAAATCGCTACTACAACGGGAACTGGGCGCGGCCCACTCCTTACAATCCGAACCGCAACTACTACAACCGCTCCGGTAATCGCAACACCAACATCAGCGGCAACACCGTAAATATCAACAACGGCGGAAACCGGACGAACAACATCAGTGCCAACAACGGCAATCGGACCAGTAACGTCAACACCAACAACATTAGCCGCAACACCAACAATGTAGGCAACCGCGGAAACAACAACGTCAATCGCCAGAATGTTCAGAACAACCTTGGCCAGAACAATACGAATCGGCCCTCGAATTCGCAGTATCGCGGATACGGCCAGGCTCAACAGACGGGAACCAGGAGCGGAGCATTCAGCGGATACGGTTCCGGAGGAACTGCTCGCACTGATAGCAGCCGCGGGCGCGCCAGCTTCGGTGGCGGCGGTGGCAATCGCGGCGGCGGTGGCCGCAGACGCTAACGGTAGGCGCGGTTGTGGGAGCAAGTCACGCGAATTCGGATTTGACGGAGGCTGCTGATGTCGGAAACTAATGGAAGAAGAAGATCGATGAACTGGCGCGCAACATTACCCACTGCCCTGCTGGCGATTTTGCTCTGTACGTTGTCGCCTCTGCCAGCTTCAGCTCAGGAGCAAGGTGAAAAGACATTTGCCTCTCCGAAGGACGCGGCCCAGGCGCTCTATTCCGCAGTCAAGGCTGACGACAAATCCGCCATGCTGGCCGTCCTGGGGCAGTCTGCGTCCAGCATTATCGAGTCGGGGGATGAAGTGCAGGACAAGAACAACCGGGCGACGTTCGTGAAGAATTTCGAGCAGATGAATCGTTGGGACGGCGTCACCAATGGCGAGCAGGTGCTTTACCTTGGCGCCGACAACTGGCCTTTTCCGATTCCCCTGAAGAAGACCACAGCCGGACAGTGGTACTTCGATACGAAAGGGGGCTTACAGGAGATTCTCTTCCGGCGCATCGGCAAGAATGAGCTGGCAACCATCCATGTTTGTCAGGCGCTGGTCCAGGCTCAGCAGGATTACTTCCAACAGACCCACGACGGTGACGCCACAAACCAGTATGCTCAGAAGTTCATCAGTGATCCCGGTAAGCAGAATGGCCTCTACTGGAAAACGGCTGAAGGCCAGCCGGAAAGCCCCATCGGCCCGCTGGTGGCGTTCGCCACCGCCAAGGGATACGGCGGACAGCACGATTCGCCGCAGCCATTTTACGGCTACTACTATCACATCCTGACCACGCAAGGACCCAACGCGCCTGGGGGTGCCAAGAACTACGTTGCCGACGGGAAGATGACTGGTGGCTTTGCGTTTGTCGCCTATCCTGCGGAGTATCGCAATTCGGGGGTGATGACTTTCCTGGTCGATCAAAGCGGTGCCGTATATCAGAAGGACTTGGGACCTAACACTGACAAAATCGCGAGCGCGATGAAGTCCTATAACCCGGACCATACCTGGGTGACGGCAGAAACCGGCGACGACACCGATCAGGCAAACTAATTCTGCACCGTGCGACTACTATTTCTCCGGGCCTCACGATGCTCGACGAGTTTCGCCGTGGAACGGTTTGAGGTCCGCGGGTGACCTGCACCCAGCCCAGCGCGAGCACTGATGGAACGCAGTCCGATGCGCCTGTCCGTCCGCTTTCTGCCCCATCTCGATATCTTTGCTACGCGCTGCTCTTGTTGATCATCATCTCCTTCGCATTCATTCGCTACCGCTTGCGCGCTATGCCATTGGAGCGCGACGAGGGGGAATACGCCT
>JASHXK010000248.1 GCA_030043575.1 Terriglobales bacterium | reverse complement strand
GCTTTGAGATTTTTTTCGACGACCCAGTCCTCGAGGGATTTCAACTCCATCGCGTCATAGGCGGGATTGGTGCTCTGCAGGGTGTACCAGTAGATCTGGCCGGCGGGGCTCCAATCCGTTCCCAGTTGCGGGGTAACCCCATTCGGCAGGGTGAGCTGGCTTAGCCGCTCCAGCACCCGCTCGCGGTTCCAGTTGTTGTCGGAGCCGTCGCTGAAAACCAGCTCAACGTAAGAAAGTCCGAACAGCGTCCACGAACGCAGGTGCACCACGTCGGGAATGCCATTCATGATGATTTCGACGGGAATCGTGACCTGCTGCTCGACTTGTTCGGCGGAGATCCCGGGCCATTGAGTAATGATGTCGGCGTAGTTGTCGGCCACATCGGGATAGGCCTCGATCGGCAGGCGATGAAAGGCAACCATGCCGCCGGCGAACAGGATCAGCGCAATCGCCAGGACCATCAGGCGATTGTTGAGAGCAAAGTCGACCAGGCGCCGAATCATCTATTGCTCCACCGCGTTTTGCAGCTCCAGTGCGCTTTGCACTACCTGATCGCCGGGCTTAAGACCGGAAGCGACCTCCTGCATGTCGCCTGCGATGCCTGCGCCAACCACCTCCTGCCGTTTAAAGTGCCCTCCGCCAAGCGCAAGATAGACCCAGTCCCGATCATGCAGATGGAGAATGGCCGTAGCTGGAACGACGGCGCGAGATACCGGCTGCCTGCCGTAAAATGTCGCCGTAACGAACATGCCAATCTTCATCACCCCGGGGTTCGGCACTTCAATCCGAACCTTGGCAGTACGGATGCTGGGATCGAGGATCGGAAGGATGTTGTCGATGCGTCCTTTGAAGACCTGGTTGGGATATCCCGCCAGACGAATGTCGGCTGTCTCGCCCACGTGTACGGCGTCGAGATCGTTCTCGTACACGTCGCACATGATCCAGACGTAGGAAAGATCGGAAATCGTAAAGGGATTAGGCCCGGACAGCCCTTGCACACCCGATGCGTTGGTAATCTCCTGGTCGGTGATTACGCCCGATATCGGAGCAAAGACGTCGACTACTCCCGAAGGATGGTCTTTGTTGATGCCGAGGAGGCGCAGTTGTTCGGTGGCAGCGTCCAGATCTGCCTTGGCGTCGTCTTCGGTGTCCTGTGCAGCTTCCAACGCGCTCTTGGCGATGGCACCCTTGCTGAAGAGAAGCTCGGCCCGCTGCAACTGCAGCCGCGCCAGGCGCTCGTCATTTTGCGCTTTTACATAGGTTTGATAAGCGCCGGAAACATCGCTGCTTTGCACTCTCAAAAGAAGCTGGCCCTTGCTCACTACATCCCCGAGCCGGGCTTTGATCTCGACCACCCGTCCTGCTGCCAGCGAAATTACCGGCACGGCGCGGGAAATGTCCGGTTGCACGACCCCAGTTACATTCAAAGCAGGCACTGTCTTGCGTTCGGCGACGGTAACCAGAGGAAATAATTCCGGGTGATCCACTTGAAAGTTGTTGGGGTTGAAGGCTTGCTCGACGGTCACCTGAGGTGGGGCTTCCGCCGCCGGATTAGGCTTGCCTCCATTGCAAGCACCGAGACAACAGGCCAGCATCACACATAGCCCGGTGGTCCAGCCCCAAGCCGCCGTGAAAGGTCTCATGGGACCACCTCCCGGCCCACGGCCATGTTCAACTGCGCCGCGGCGGTCAGATATGACCCGACCAGATTCATGTAATTCAACTGCACACTGCGGTAGTCACTTTCTGCGCTCAAGAAATCCAGCAGCGATGCGCCTCCGTTTTGATAGGCAAAGAAAACGGTGTCGCGCACGTGTACCGATTCCTGCCGATACTTCGCTTTGTACGGCCGCAGCAGAATCAGCGTGCTGTTCAGCGTCGCATAGCCGGAATCGACATCGCTCAGCACCTGCGCCTCGGTGGCATCGCGCAATTTCTCATTACGCGTGATATCGAGCTGGGTGCGCAGCTTCTCTCCCTGATTGCGATCGAAGATGCGCAGCGGGATGCCAACGCTAAACCCGAGGGTTTCGCGGCCATACACATTGTTGGTTGATGCATTCCACGTCCACCAGCCGCCGAAGGTGGGATCGGTCGAGCCGTTGGCAATGGCGAGCTGATGATCGGTTTTGGCCTTGTCGACGGATTCGACCGCCGCTTTCAAATCCGGGCGCGAGTCCAGGGCGATCCTGCGCACCTCATCCAGCGTTTGCAGCTGGTCGGCAAAATCGTAGGGGCCGGTCACGTCGAACTGATCGATGGGAGTGCGATCGTTGAGCAGCGTCAGTAGCTGAATCTTGGAGGTGCGCAGATTCACTTCCGCGGTCTGTAATTCGGATTCGTACTGCACGCGCTGCAGGTCCAGTCGCTCAAAATCAATCTCCGCGATGTCTCCGGCCTCCAGGCGGTCCCGGCTGATTTTCAGCACATGGTCCCAGTAGTCCAGATCGTCCTTGGCCAATTGCAGTACCGCCTTTGCCTGGAGGGTGGAGATGAACGCGCTGCGCAGGGTGAAAAGCATGGTCCGCTGCAGATCGGTGTGGCTGAATTCGGCGACCAAGGTTCCCTTCTTTGCACTTTCCAGCCGCAACTCGCGCTTGTGATCACGTTCATGCAGGTAACTGATGCTGGGTATGACGAAGGTTCCGCCTAAAGGCTGCCAGACTCCCTGGTAAGGCGCGATCTGCGTGCCGTCGGCCGTGACGCTGAAATTTGGGTTCGGCCGAAGATATGCCGTGATCTCCTCCGCTCTGGATTCATCGACGTTCAGCTGATCGGCCTGCAGCGTCGGATTGGTGGCTTCAAACTTCTGCTGGACCTGTTCCCAGGTAAAGGGTTGCTGCGCCTGCGCGGTTCTCCAACTGGTCGCGACTAGCACGAACAGCACCACGCACGCGAGTCGTCGCCACCAGGAACCCGAAGTCTCTTTTGCCAACAAGTCGGTTTTGCATCTCCCTAAAGAGTTGCCGATCCAGCGCAGTTGCCGGTTAGCTTCCAGAACGCTCAGGCGAAAGTGTAGTGTAGAGGCCGGTCACCGGCAGGCGCAAGCTGTTAAGAAGTAGGGATCATGAAAGATTTGTTAAGAAGGTTTGGGGCCGTCGATGACTCACGCTTTTGTTTCCACTGTGTTAATCGTGGCGATTGCGGCTTTGAAGCGCTTATTCTGAGCACCGGTAGTGAGCGCGTCAACCGGCCGGATAAACGTGGCGGGTGACGTGCTCAGCTCGAACACTAATGTGCTGGCTTTAGCCACTGAGGTAAACAGCGCACTCACCGTCTGCGACGTATGACCACTACTTCCATCACTGCCACCAGCGTCCGCAGGCATAACTCCCCACTCGTCCGCATCATTGTGCTGGTGCTCACCGTCACTACGGGCGCCGCCTGCGGGCTTCTTCGTCTAAACGCCCTCACCGATACCGACATCTGGTGGCATCTCAGCACCGGCGGGTGGATGTTGCAGAATCACGCCGTCCCGCGCAGCGCTCTGTTCTCGCAATACGCATCGCTGCAGTGGATCGATTCCAGTTGGGGCTTCGACCTGCTCACGGCGCTCTGCGTGCGAATCTGGGGACTTGCTGGGCTCCCGTTTCTGCTCATGCTCCTGCAGGTCGCAATCGCCATCGCGATCTTCAGGCTGGCAGGCGGCCGCAGAAACTTCTGGCCGGCGGTGATCCTGAGCGCACTTGCTCAATACAGCATCTCGCCCATCGGCCCACGCCCGGCAATGTGCTCGCTCGTTCTGCTTACCTGCGAACTAACGCTGCTGCTCAAGGCCAGGCGCACCGGCGACGCGCGTTCGCTCTTCTGGCTGCCCCTGGTGTTCTTGATCTGGGTAAATCTCGATTACCAGTTTTCTTACGGTCTCGTCGCGCTGGCTCTGTTCTGGATTGCTGTAATCATCGAGCAGCTATGCCGCCGTCAGGGCATCACATGGTTTGAAACCGGATTGCCCGAAATCCGGATCGCGACCGTCTCGGCGAGCGCTGGCCTATCGCTGCTGGCAACGATCCTCTCGCCCTACGGCTATCGCTCGTATCTTCCAGTCTGGCTGAGCGCAACCAGCACTGCCGCCGGCCGCTTCTTGCCCGCGTTCCACTCCATGCGCTTCCGACGGCCACAGGATTACATGCTCATGTTGCTCGTGATGACCGCATGCTTCGCGCTCGGCCGCCGCCGCTCGCGCGATCTCTTCCTGATATCATTGCTCGTTGTATCAGCGGTCTTCTCGTTCCGCTTCCAGCGTGACAGCTGGGTAGTTGTGGCCTCCGCCGTCGCCATCATCGGCAACGCAATCGTTGTTGAGAAAAGCACTGCCGTCGAATCGGCGCGCCAATTGCGTACAGAAAGATTCGCCACCGCGGCTCTCGTTATTCTCGTTTTGCTGGTGCCTCTGCTGCGCCTTCTTGGACAGAGCGATATGCATTCCGGCAGCCAGCTACTTTCAAGAGTCGCCCCAGCCTTCCCGATCAACGCGGCAGACTACATCCGCCAGAACCATCTCCCACAGCCGCTTTTCAACTCTTATGCCTGGGGAGGATTCTTAACCTGGTATCTACCTGATTATCCTGTCCTCATCGACGGCCGCACCGATCTCTACGGCGACGCCATCAACCTCCCGTACTTCCAGGCGACTACCGCCGAGATCCCGCTGCAGTCCTATTCTGGTTTCACGCAGGCGCAAACGATTCTTCTCGAAGCCAACGCGCCTATGGCTCATGCGCTCACGGCGCTGCCCGGCTTCCGCGTTGCGTACAAGGATGATGTAGCTGTAGTCCTCGTTCGGATTGAATAGGCTCTAAGGTCTCAGGCAGGTGCCCCTGGCCTAGCGATGTTCGAGACCTGGGTAAGTACAGGTGCTCCGCCCAAGTCCGGGGTCCCCAACGAGCGCCGCTTTTGCGCTCGTTGGGGTGCAAGCTGGTTATGTCTGGGTGGTCTTTTTGAAACGGTGAGTCCTTACAACTCCAACTCCGCCAGGATCATGTTGTCCTCCAGGCTGGAGAACATCTTGAAGCCGAGCCGCGCACACACCGCCCGCATCTCGCGATTCTCGGGCAGCATGTTGGAGATCACCTTGCTCAGCCTTTCGTCGCGCGCCAGTTGGAGCAGCCGCCGGTATAGCTCCGTTCCCAGGCCCTTGTGTTGCGCTTCGTCGATGGCCACCGCCGCCAACTCAGCTTCATTCCGCCCATGCAGTTTGCTCATGCGGCCTACAGCGAGAATTTCCTGCTCACCCTGCGCGTTCGGCCGCTCCGCCACCAGCGCCATCTCGCGATCGTAGTCGATGAAGCAGGCGCGAGTCAGCCGCTCGTGGGCCGTGCGTTGCGTCAGCTTTAGCGGCTGGAACCAGCGCAGGTAGACGCTACGTTCCGAAAGCTTCTGGTGGAAGACGATCATCGCCGGCTCGTCCTCCGGTCGAATCGGACGAATCGTCACCCGCTGTCCATCCTTCATCGTCCACTCCTTCACCAGTTGGATCGGATACGGACGAATCGCTGACGCCGGCAGCTTGTCCTCGTTCATCTCCGGCCCGTGAACCACCACGCGCGCATCCAGCGCCAGCAACCGCTCCGGCGAAGCCAGCAGCGGATTGATGTCGATCTCCTTGATCCACGGTTGCTCGACCACCAGCTGGCTGAAGCGCACCAGCAGCTCTTCCAGCGCCGCCAGGTTCACCGGCTTGCGGCCACGCACGCCCCGCAGCGCCTTGAAGATGTTGGTCTGCTCCATCATGCGTAGCGCCAGCGTGGAGTTCAGCGGCGGCAGCGCCAGCGCGCGATCCTTGAACACCTCTACCAGCTGTCCGCCCGTGCCGAACAGAATCACCGGCCCGAACTGCGAATCCAGGCTGCTGCCAATGATCAGCTCGTAGCCATCGAGCTTCGCCATCGGTTGCACCGTCACGCCCTGGAAATGCTCAGCACCAACTTTTTCTGTGACTGCCTGTTTGATGTTCTGGAACGCCATCTTCACCGCGTCTGCATCGCGCAGATTCAGCTGCACGCCGCCGACGTCGGTTTTGTGCGTGATCGTCAGCGAATACAGCTTCAACACGATGGGGTAGCCGATCTCTTCCGCCGCCTGCAGCGCTTCCTGTTCGGTCGCCGCAACTCGCGTCTCGACCGTCGGAATGTCGTATGCCTTCAGCAGCTGCTTCGACTCGTACTCGGTCAGGATTGTGCGGCCGGACTTGCGAACTTCATCGATGAGGGATTTAGCTCTCTCCCGCTGCACAGCGGCGTCGGCGTGTTGCGGCAATGCGGGTGTCTCGTAAATGCCCTTCAGGTTGTACGCATAGCGCCACATGTAGTTGAATGCCCGTACCGCGCTGTCGGGGAATTGAAACGTCGGAATGCCGGCCTGGTTCAAAATCTGCTCGCCGGCCGCAACCTCCGCCCCGCCCATCCAGCTGGCGAGCACCGGCTTGCCCAAGCCCTTGGCGTACGGCTTCAGCTTCTCCGCAATCTGCGTGGGATTGGTCATGTCCTGCGGCGTCAGCACCACCAGCATGCCGTCGATGCTCGGATCCTTTGCCGCGATCTCCAGCGACTTCGCGTAGCGCTCGGGCTCGGCATCACCCAAGATGTCGACCGGGTTGTTGTGGCTCCATTGCGCCGGAAGAATCTCGTCAAACGCCTTCATCGTCTCCGCCGACAGCTCTGCCAGTTCGCCGCCATTCGCCACCAGCGCATCGGTCGCCAGCACGCCAGGTCCGCCGGCGTTGGTCAAGATGCAAAGCCGCTTTCCACGTGGCCGAGGCTGCTTGGCCAGCACATCCGACATAAAGAAGATGTCGGCGATGCTGTTCACGCGAAGCACGCCGGTGCGCCGGAACGCCGCATCCAGCACCTCGTCGCTGCCGGTTAGCGCTCCGGTGTGCGAGGCAGCAGCTTTCGCCGCCGCGGCCGTGCGTCCAGCCTTAATAACGATGACTGGCTTGGTCAACGAGACCTCGCGCGCCGCGGACAGGAACGAGCGTGCGTCGCCGATCGATTCCATATAGATGACGATGCTGTGCGTGCGCGGGTCGCTGCCGAAGTAATCAACCAGATCGCCCCAATTCACATCCAGCATCGATCCAATCGAGACAAACGCGCTGAAGCCGACGTTCTCCCGCAGGCTCCAGTCCAGCACCGCGGTACACAACGCGCCGCTCTGGCTGATGAACGCCACATTGCCCGGCCGCGCGACCGCCCGGGCGAAGGTCGCATTCAGCCCGCGAATCGGATTCATCACGCCCAGGCAGTTCGGCCCGACCAGCCGCATCTTCCCGCGAATGATCTCCGAGATCTGCCGCTCCAGCTCCTTGCCATGCTCGCCAAATTCCTTGAAACCGGCGGAGATCACGATCGCCGAGGGAATGCCCACCTCGACCGATTCAGCGATGAGGTCGGGAACGGTGTCAGCCGGGGTAGTAGCCACCACAAGATCAACCTTGTCGGGCAGATCCTTGACGCTCGGATACGCCTTGATGCCGAGAACGCTCGGCCGCTTGGGATTGACGGGAAACACCGTACCGCCAAAGGGGCTGCTCAACAGATTCCAGAGTACCGAGCGTCCCACGCTGCCTGGGCGCTCCGAGGCGCCGACGACAGCCACGCTCTTCGGCAGAAACAGCGAATCCAGGGGATGACTTTCGGAACGGTAAACATCGGACGAAGGATCAGCTTTTAGAATAGTATTCAGCGTAGGCTTTGCCGCAGTTGTACTCATGAGTCCTCGCTATGGTGAAAGATCAGTCTATCCTTCTGCGGCGGGCGCCGAAAGGGCATGTTCACATCAGATTGTGACAAGTCTCATAGTGGAATTGCACTCCAGTTTGCGGGCGAGGACTGCACCATGGGCGAGATTTCTTGTCGGTTCTTTGGAACCGATTTTTCTTCGTAGCGTCTATACTTGTGTAGCCAACAAATTTGGCTTGTGTATGAAATGCGATAAACGAACCGAACCTCCGAGTTATCGGACGACGCAACGATCCGGTTCCGTGTACCGTCCCGCCATGCTCGCCTGAACGCCTGCATTGCTTGCCCGGTCACGGACCACAACGTGAACCGGGTGAGTGAATCCTGGACATCCTCCAGCAGGATCGCCCTCCCAAGCCGCGCGCAGCGCGCTTATTCGCGCATTCTCGCGCCAACGAAAGGAGGAGCCATGCTGCTCACCAGAATCAACAACTCGATCACAATGTATCCCCAGCTCTCGCGCGTGTGGATCAAGACCGGCGACCCCCGGATACCGCTCAAAGGCGTCTGGATCAACGATTGCCGGCTGCGTCGCATCGCCGGCGCAGCCTGCGCTTCGCCCCGCGAGAGCGAGACCACTGAACTCGCGGAGGATCACTTACCGTCCGCAGCTTGATTTGCGCCTAAGCGCTGCTTTTTCGGAAACGAAAGTTGCGCTTGGGCGTCGATTAGGCCCATCATGCCACCTTGAATTGACGCAGTGCAGTGGGTATTGCTATCGCGTCATGAGTGAAATATCATCGCCGCGAGGTGAACCATGGAAGGCAAGCACGAGCATACACATAACCACGACCATCCTCACCGGCATACGCATACCCATGAGCACTCCCATGGTGATGTCACCCACACGCACGAACACACGCATGAGCACACCCACGAGCACACGCATACGCATACCCACGAGCACGGGCACGCCGGTGATGCCGCCGTCCACAACCACGAGCATGGCAGCGAGCATGGCCCGCACGAACACGAGCACGATAACAGCGAACTCGAACCGCACAATCATAAGCATTGACCATGCACGTTTCTGATCGCTTCCCGCCTAAGTCGATCGGTTGCCCTGGGATCACTTCGTAACCGTCTGCGGGGCCCACGGCCGATCGCGTTCCGTCCGCGACCCAGCCTTAGTGTTCAAAGGTCACAGACAAACCGCAAGCTGAAGGTGTGAGATTCCTTCGACTGCCACATCCGGCCGTTTTTGTCCCGCCCGGAATTGCGGCAGTGAATTACTCTAGGAATGCGGATCCGGAAAGACCTGGACCGCCAGGAGGCTTCTACGTGAGCATGAAAGCGACCGTTCGGCAGGTGGAGGGAGTTGTCATTGTAGACCTGAGTGGACGGATCAAACTGGGCGAGGGCAGCTCCATTCTGCGGGACACCGTAAAGGACCTGCTGAGCAAAGGGCAGAAGAACATTCTGCTGAATCTGGGCGACATCAGCTACATTGACAGCTCGGGCATCGGCGAACTGGTCGCCGCGTTTACCTCCGTTCGCAACCAGGGCGGCGAAATGAAGCTGCTGAACCTCACGAAGAAGGTCACCGATCTGCTGCAGATCACCAAGCTGTACACCGTCTTCGATGTGAAGGACGATGAAGCCGAAGCCGTCGCCGCGTTTCGCTGACCGGGGGCCCATCCCAGGTGCCGGGCAGGGCCTGGCATCGAAGGCGCGGCCCCAATCGCGCGAACTGAAACCTCAGGGCGTGATCTCCCATATCACGCCCTCGTTATTTGTGCCGCCTTCATACGCGGTGCCATAGAGATTGCCACCGGCGTCAAGCACCAGGTCGCCAGCAGGGCCAAAGCCATCGTGGAAGTCAAAGTCGTGCAGGTCGGTAAACGTCCAGCCACCGGAGCCGGGCGAAAGCTTGAATACAGTTCCGTAACCGTACATCCCTCCCTCAACCGTGGTGCCGTATAGATTACCGGCTGGATCCATGACCAGCCTGGACTCGGAGTAGGTGTCGTTGCTTGGAAGGGTATACAGCACGGAGAAAGTGAAACTGCCATTGCTCGGGGAGAACTCGAAGACAGTGCTACCGTTGTTTGAGCCTCCGCCCACGGTCGTGCCGTACAGATTGCCGGCCGAGTCGCGCAGCAAGCCAGCAAAGGGAGCTTCTCCGTCGCTTCCGGTGGTGCCAAAGCTGTGAAGGACGGCTTCGGTCCACCCCGAACCCGAAGGGCTGAGCTGATAAACCGTTCCGCAGCCATGACCCTCGCAGCCAGGCAATGAGCCTGTTCCTCCCCAAAAGGTCGGCCCGTACACGTTTCCGGCCTGGTCCAGGGTCACGCTGCCCTCTGGGTTCGCGCCGTCGGGCGTCCCGTTGAAGCTGTACATAATTCCGTACGTCCAGCCACCCTGCGATGGCGCCATCCGGAAAACACCACCGTTACCACTCGTTCCACCTGCGCTGGCCGTGCCATAGAGGTTGCCGACCTGATCAAACGTGGGTTCGGCACCGGGGTATTGCAGATCCGGAGTGCCCTGGAACGAGTAGAGGATGGTCTCGGTCCACGGGCAACGAATCGACTTGCAGGGTGTCGCGGGCGGCTGGAGCCTGAAGACGATGCCGCAGCCAGAGTAGGTGTCACGCTCGCACGGGCCTGTTCCTCCCGATCCTGCGACGCCATATAGGCTACCGTCAGAGGCCACGACTATTCCGGTGGGGTCGGAACCGTCCGGCGCGCCTTGGAAGCGATAAAGGTCGGAGAAGATCCAACCGGTGCCCTCTCGCGAGAACTTGAAGACGCCGCCGTACAATCCCTGGCCCATTACCCCATAGAAGTTTCCGGCGCGGTCAGCGACCAAACCCCCTGGGCCCCAGCCCTCCCCATAGCTTGGAAAGTTATAGAGCACCTGAAAGGTCTGCGCGCATCCCGACGGTGCAACGACAAGCACTGTCGTGAAGGCCAGTACCAAAACCAGCGCGAATGTTGCACGCCTCAACTTGATGTCGTAAGTCCAAGCCGCATTCTGCTCTTGACCTTGCGTTCTCGACGTCATGGGAGCCATCCTTTTGCCCAGCCTGCCG
Source organism: Terriglobales bacterium (assembly GCA_030043575.1). GTDB lineage: Bacteria > Acidobacteriota > Terriglobia > Terriglobales > Acidobacteriaceae > Bog-257. The sequence continues at coordinate 1,333 of JASHXK010000248.1, read as the reverse complement.
CCGGGAAATACTGGCAGCTACGGCAGGTCCTATCAACTTAATTTCTTCTTACGGCGCAAGTGGTTACAGCAAGAGGTGTTATAGGGGTGCAGTGGGAGTCATCTTTCTCTGATGGTGGGTTCGAGGAATAGCTCGCCTCGTCCGATTGTCCGATTTCCGCGCGCCCGGAACAAACCGATTTGTTGGTAGTGTCTTAATCAAATTGGGACGCTAGCAATTTGTTCCCTCGTCGCATATCGTGTGCAAGCACAAGCCTGTTCAAAATGTGCTCACGCGGGCCTCATCCGCGGTAGCCGATTTTGTTGCAAGGGCATTGATTTTGTTGCATATTGTTTACAACTAGGATTTGTAGGAGTTACGCTATCTGCGATAGCATTTCCTCCACGTTGTTTCTCGCCTGATTGAGGTATTCGCTCATGAAGAAGCTGTGCACCCTGCTCTTAATCCTGGGCATCGGGATTTCGCCTGCAACCTCGCATGCCGCCAACAAAGTGAAGCCGTCGGATTCTCCTATTTATGTCATTACCAACGACGATGGGACGCAGCATACCTACGCCAGCTTTTATCTTGCGGGTGGCACCCAGGGAGATCCCACGCTGACCTATCAGCAAAGCATCAATACTCTGGGTTTGGGCATTGGCGGAGGCTTCTTCGGCACCTCGCGACTAGCCATGCTGCCTGAGAGCAACGCGCAATGTATCTATGTGTCGGACGCCGGCTCGGAAGATATCGCCAGCATCAACCTCCAGACGCAACAGTTGGTGGGGAGATTCAACGGTTCGTCGAATGATGCAGGCAGCAGCAACGGCATAGGCATGGCGATGAACCAGAACTATCTCTACGCGGGGTATACGCTTTCCAACACGATTGCGACCTTCTCGGTGGGAGCTGGATGTACTTTGACGTTCCTCGCCGACATTACGGTTACGCCGTTGAATGGCGGGTATATCGCCGGAATGGCGCTGAACGGCAACATACTGGTGGTTACCTACATTGATGGATCGATCCAATCCTTCAACATCGCCAATGGCATTCCCGTCTCGAATAACGACGAGCAGAACGCCGCCGGCTTCAGCCAGGCATTCTTCGCCGACAGTGTGGACATCACCCAGGACGGACACTTCGCGATTTTCGGCGACGCTGCGATCACGACCGTGGTGGAGGTTTCCGACCTGTCATCCGGCAAGCTAGCGCCCACGGTGATGTACCTGCTCGGGTTGCCCACCAACTCGATTGGCCCCGGCGTAAGTTCCACCAACGCGCGGCTGAGCCCGGATGAAAGCCTGCTCTACATCAGTAACACCACCAACGGCTACGTTTCCGCTGCCTTCTT
>JASHXK010000024.1 GCA_030043575.1 Terriglobales bacterium | reverse complement strand
ATTCCCAGCCAGTATACGCAAAACGATCTGCGGCCATTCTATGGCCGTAACAAGTATGTTGGACTATACGGACAAGACACCTGGCGGGTAAGACCGAACCTGACCCTTAATTATGGCCTGCGCTGGGACCGCATCGAGCCATGGTACGAGAAATATAACAATTACATGACGCTCGTCCCCGGCCAGCAGTCCGTAGTATTTCCTACCGCGCCCACCGGCCTGGTATTTCCCGGAGATCCTGGCATCCCTCGTACTCTGAGCCCTCCGGGAAATCGCAATTTCGCTCCACGTTTGGGAGTGGCTTTTTCCCCCAACGCCTCACCCGACACCTTTCTAGGGAAATTACTGGGAGGCCCGGGTAATTCCAGCATACGAGCGGGATATGGCATCTTCTATTCGGTGATTCCGGGAGAAACTCTGGGACTGATCAGCGATAATGCACCTTATGGATTCACCTACACCAGTCCCTCTCCGCCTCTATTCGCTACTCCGTTTGTCGATGCGTCCACAGGGAATAGTGAGGGCCAGCGCTTTCCGGCTAACCTGGCGCCGCTGAATGTGTCGGCTAGCAACCCTGATTCCAGCATCGACTTTTCTCAATTTGAGCCGATCAGCGCTCTGCCGGGCTATAAAACCACAAACACTACGCCCTACACCGAAGCATACATGCTTTCGCTGCAAAGGCAGTTAGACTCTAAGACCATACTGGAGATTAGTTATGTAGGCAACGAGGGTCACCACTTGCTGGTGCTGGAGTCGGCCAATCCAGGAAATCCGGCGTTATGCCTTAGCCTGAGTCAGCCCAGTGAGGTAGCGCCTGGGTCGCCCACTTGTGGCCCATTTGGCGAAAACAATATCTACACTACCGCTTCCGGCACTGTCATCAATGGAACCCGCGGTCCTTTAGGTCCAGCCTTCGCCAACGTCAGCTATCAGGCTACCGTAGGCAATTCCAATTACAACGCTCTTCAGGTTAGTGTCCAACGGAACCGCGGACCTCTACAGTTGCTCATGAGCTATACCTACAGCAAGGCAATCGACCAGGCATCAAATTTTGGAGATCAAATCGATCCATTCGATCCCAACCTGACTCGAGGACTGTCGTCTTTCGACATGCGGCACAATTTCGTAGTGAGTTATACCTATAATCTTCCTGTAGCAAGCTTGTTGCGAGCCAGCAATCGTTGGACCAATGGCTGGTCGCTCTCTGGCATCACCCGCTTAAGTACCGGACTTCCTGTGACCTTGTATAACTATGAAGACACCTCGTTGCTGGGAACGCAAGGCAACGGCATTAATAATCTGGCGGTGGATGGTCTGGAGTACACGGGCGGCAATCTCGCCTTAAATCATAATCCAAGCAATGGACAGCCCTACTTCAATACGTCCTTGTTCACCTTGCCTCCGCTGGGATCGCCGGGCAACACCGGCCGTCGCTTCTTCTCCGGTCCAGGTATGGAGAATTTCGATTTCGCTCTGCAGAAGACTACGCCCATCGGCGAGTCGAAATCTCTGCAACTGCGAGTGGAAGCTTTCAATGCTTTCAACCACGCCGAATTTTTCGGTCCTTCCGCGGTTGACGGTAATATAAGCAGCCCTACCTTCGGCCAGGTTGTCAATGCTGCGCCGCCCAGGCTGATGCAAATTGCGCTAAAAATGTTCTTTTAGGCGCGTGCCGCGAGCAGCCGTCCTATCAAATCCGATAGAAGCACTATCTGCGTGGATAGTCATTTCTCCTTCCGTCTGCCGATACTCGATCCGCAAACCTTCGGTGATTCTTTGTTTTCAGGACTTGACGAAGTCTGAAGTCAACAAAACCTTCCGCGACGCGATGGAAAAGCGATTGCACCTGGGTCTTTCAGCGCCATCTTGCGTCTGTCCAACAGCTCGGTCCCAAGATATTTCTTAGCCAGGAGCAAACCATGCCAGAAGATCCCCTCTCTCGATTGCAGGCGGAGCGGCGATGGTCGCGCGACGCCATCAAGAAGTATGCCTTTCCGCAACCGCCGCGTGCCAAGCGACGCGAGGTTAAGCGTCCCAAAGGCTTAGCCGATCCCACGAAAAACCCCAAACGCCACGTCACCGCGCCTGGACTGCCGAAGGTGGGTGACATCACCGTCGTCCCGGAGACGATTCTACCCGCGAGAAGGATCCGCGCCGGCGGACGATCCGTCGAACCACTCTTCATCTATCCGCCGGACGGACGGCACGTTTTCAAGGACACCTCCTACCCGTGGCGCGCCTGCGGACGGGTAACCACGCCCACCGGGGAGGGCGCCGGAGCGCTGGTGGGCCCGCGTCACCTGCTCACCGCCAGCCATCTGGTTGCCTGGGGCGCCAACGACAACGGGTGGCTGCTCTTCCAGCCTGACTATTACGACGGCGACGTATTTCCGTCGTCCTATGCCGACAGTGTTTTTTCCTACGAGCAGATCACCAGCGTAGGCGGCGAATACGATGTCGCCGAGGACTACGTGGTCTGCATCCTGCAGGAGCGGCTGGGCGATCAACTGGGATGGCTGGGTACGACCACCTACACCGATGATTGGGACGGTGGCAATTACTGGAGCCATGTCGGATATCCGGACGACGTCGGAGGTGGCACCAAGCCGGCGTGGGAGTTGTGGTTCAGCATTGCCAACTGCTGGCCACCGGGATTTTTTGAAGCCGGATCGGGGCTGGACATCGAGACCTATGCCAGCTTGAATCACGGCGATTCCGGCGGCCCCGTCTTCGGCTGGTGGCAGAACGGTCCCTATGGCAACGCGCCGGCGGGTCCTTATATTGTGGCCACCGTCAGTGCCCAGGGTTCGATGGATCCCGTCATCACCGATCCCGTGATCCGCACAGCCAACTGGCTGGCTGGCGGTTCGGAGATGCCGTCACTCGTGCAGCAGGCGCAGAGCGAATATCCGTAAGCAACGGATGCGTGGGTCGAGGTTTTCGATTCCCCCACAGAGCGGAGCATTCGCGTAGCCTTTGCGATCGCGGAGTCGAAAGACCTCTAGAGTCACGGTCGGGGCGCCATTCAGTTGGCGCCCTGTGGTTCATCTGGGGGGCCATGCAAGGCCGTAAAGACCGCGCCAAACTCAAACTGGCCAGACAGCATTTCCTGGCGCTGGGACTATGACTTCGGGGCAAGACCCGGCCCCCGACTCACCCGCGCGAACCCTAACCGCAATCCCGCAACTATGGTAGAAAATTGTCTAAGGTAGAAACTTATCGGCGCTTTGCGGAAGCGAAGGGGGTCCGGTGACTCTCCCGGTCTTCAAAACCGGCGATTGGCATCTTCGATGTCAATGGTGCGTTCGACTCGCACACGCTTCCGCCACTTTTTTATCGACTTGTGCGGAATCCCTTGCCGGTGTCCTCACAGCCTGTTCTGAGCTTGCCAAAGGTTTCACGCCGTGCCACCGGGACGGATGCGCTCTTGTCCAAGGAACTCTCCACCGGGTTTTGAGGAAAGTAGAACGGGCTCCTACAAACAGTTTGGGAGTGGCGGAGCTGTAACTGAGACGCGCCCGAATATACTGTTGAGCGAATTACTCAAGAACAAGTTAATGTGCTTTGTTTTCAAGCTGCTAGCGGCCGGGAACATTTGTATCCCTCGGCGAGGAGCTCGAGTTCTCGGGTTTGTGATCTTTTTCGTGGCCGGTTGCAGCTTGGGATGGGGCCAATCGGCAGGAGCTCAATCCGCCGCCCCTCAACCTGCCACTGCTCAACCCGCTAATCCCCAACCGCGCAGCCTGCGAGGCGAAGTGAAGTCCGGCAAAACACCGCTTCCTGGCGTTACTGTGACCGCGACCAACCGCGCTACCGGCCAGAAGATTACAGGCTGGACGCAGCCTGACGGCAGCTTCAGGCTGACCCTGCCCGCCGACGGTGAGTACGTCGTGCGAGCACAGATGTCGGCGTTCGCCACCGCTGTGGCGCGCGTGACGATTGGTCCCTCCAATCAGACTCCGCATGTCGATCTCGATATGGTTCTCCTGTCGCGCTCCGAATCCGGCCCCGGAAATATGCAAGGCAGAGCCGGCGGCGGAGCCGGCAACCGCGGATTCCAGGCGTTGTCCGTGATGCAGAGCGATGCCGGCACCGATCAAGGCGTCAACGGCGGTGAGTCGGTGGCGCCGTCCGGCATGCCGGTTCCCGGTGTTCCGCCGACCATTGCCACGGAATCGGTTGCGGTCTCCGGCTCGAATTCGCCAAACTTCGGCGGACTTGGACAGGATCAGTTGCGCGCCGGATTCGGTAACCAGCTGGGAGGCATACCGGGCGCACCGGGTTCGGCCGGGGGGCAGGGTGGTGGTGGATTTGGCGGCGGCGGGGGTTTTGGCGGACGTGGCGGCGGTGGTGGTGGATTTGGTGGTGGCGGCGGACGGCTCGGCGGGCCGGGGTCCAACCGCAACCAACTCCATGGCACCGTCTACTATTCCGCTAACGATGCGGTCTTGAATGCCGCGCCCTTCTCGCTGACCGGCGCGCCATCTCCCAATCCTCCTTATCTGCAGCAACGTTTCGGAGCCAATGTCGGCGGCCCATTGGTCATTCCTCACGTCTACAATGGCGCGAAAACCTTTTTCTTCCTGCACTACAACGGCACCCTCGGCGACACTCCCTACAGTTACTATTCGACGGTGCCCACGCTGGCGGAGCGGAGCGGCAACTTCTCCCAGACCCTGGTGAATGGCAAGCCGGTACAGATCTTCAATCCGGCGACTGGCCAGCCGTTTGCCAACGACACGATTCCGCAGAGCATGATCAGTCCGGCGGCGGAGGGTTTGCTGAATTACATTCCTCTGCCCAACCTGCCGGGCACGGTGCAGAATTTCCGTTCCGTAACCGCGGCCAAGAATGACAGCAACGATCTGAATTTTCGTTTGAATCAGGCGCTGGGCGCGGCCAGCCAACACGGGCCGGGACGCTTTCGCGGCCCGCAGAACAATCTGACCATTGCGTTTCACTATCAGGAAACCAACCAGACGCTGACCAACTCCTATCCCAGTGTCGGCGGCCAGACGATTACCCATGGCTACGATGTGCCCATCGGCTACATCCGCAGCTTCGGCCGCCTGGTCAACACCTTTCGCGTGGAATACAACCTGAGCACCACTGACACAGAGAATCTTTACGCGAACAATACCAACGTTACCGGCATGTTGGGAATCAACGGGGTTTCGCAGAACCCCGCCAACTGGGGCCTGCCCAATCTCTCTTTCACCAACTTTGGAAGCCTGACCGACACGCTTCCCGTCGATGATCGCAATCAGACGGTGACTCTAACCGACCAGATGATCTACACCCACAAGAAGCACACGCTGCGCTGGGGCGGAGATTTCCGCCGAATCGAACTTAATACTCGAACCGCCAGCAATCCGCGTGGCAGCTTCGTCTTCACCGGTCTCAACACATCCCAGATTGTCAACGGCAGTCCGGTTGCCGGAACCGGCTTCGACTTCGCCGATTTTCTGCTCGGCCTGCCGCAACAGACCTCGGTGCAGTACGGAACCAATCCCTCCGGCTATCACTTCCGCGCCAATTCCTTTGACTTGTACGCCCAGGACGAATGGCGCTTGTTCAACAATCTGAGCTTCAACATCGGATTGCGATACGAATATGTGTCTCCCTTCAGCGAGACTACGAATCAGTTGGTGAACCTGGACATCGCGCCGGGACTGGCTGCCGTGGCTCCGGTGCTGCCGGGTCAGGTCGGACCGCTGACGGGAACGTTCTATCCCGTTACGCTGGTGAACCCCGATCATCATGACTTTGCGCCACGCGTGGGCATCGCGTGGAAGGCCTATAACAACACGGTTGTGCGCGCGGGATATGGCATCAACTACAACACCACCGCTTACGCCAACATTGCCCAGGATCTGGCCTTCCAGCCGCCGTTCTCATTTACGCAAACCAACATCGAGTCGGCAACTACGCACCTGACTTTGCAAAACGGATTTCCCGTTGCTCCCGTCAATACCATCACCAACAATTACGCGGTCAACGTGGATTATCCGCTGGGCTACGTGCAGATCTGGAACCTTGACATCCAGCAGACCATCACGCCGACGCTGGTGCTGAATCTCGACTACACGGGCACCAAGGGAACGCATCTGGATTTGCTGGATGCGCCTAATCGAACGCCCCTGGGGCTGCTCAATCCTGCGGTGCCGGCCTTCTACTATGAGGACTCGGTTGCGGACTCCAACGCGAATGCAGGCACCATCCGGCTGCGCAAGCGACTGGCTCACGCCATCTCGCTGGGCGGTACGTATACCTGGTCGAAGTCGCTGGATAACGCTTCTACCATCGGCGCGGGTTCGGCGCTGGTCAGCACAAACGGAACCGTCACCGGCACCACGCTGGTGGCGCAGAATCCTTACAATCTCAAAGCGGAATATGGGCTTTCCAGCTTCGATCAGCGCAACAAGTTCATCGGCGACTATCTGTGGGAGCTGCCCTTTGGCCATGAGAAGCGCTGGCTCTCCAACGCCGGCGTCTTGCGCGACGTGCTGGGCGATTGGCAATGGAGCGGCGATTGGACCATCGACTCGGGCTACCCGTTCACGCCGCGAATTTTGGGCGCCTTCACCAATGTCAACGGCGGGGTCAACGGAACTCTGCGCCCGAACCTAACCGGCGAGCCCATCGCGCTGTCTAATCCTTCCATAGGGGAGTGGTTCAACGTCGATGCGTTTGCCATCCCGGCGGCGGGCACCTATGGCGACGCTCCGCGCAACAGCATTGAAGGACCGGGTGAGGTCGACTTCGACATGGCGATGACCAAAGTCTTCCCGCTGAAGGAGAATCGCTTCTTCGAAGTGCGCATGTCGGCTACGAACGTTTTCAATCATCCTATGTTCACCGCCATCGATACGGTGGTGAACTCGCCGACCTTTGGTCGGGTCATCTCGGCGGGCGCGATGCGCACCGTATTGATGACGGCGAGGTTCAGGTTTTAGAGCAGCTTCGAATCTGGTGTGCCAGACTTGATTGGGTAGAGCAGGCCTTTTAGGCCTGCGTCCAGCTGTGGGAATCGCGAGGTGATTTGAAGGGGCGCAGCTTTAGCTGCGCCGTAAGAGGACAAAGAAAATTGGCCTTTAGGCCCTGAGATCCGTTCCTGAAGGCGTGCCCCTTCAAATTCCAGAGCAACTTGTATCGATAGAGAAATGTATGACTCGGATTAACAGGCTTTCGTGGCGCAGGCTCATGGCCATCGCAGTCATGGCGGCCTTGCTGTGTCCTGATCTGGGGCTCGCGCAGCAGACGGGATACACTTTCAAAGCGGAAGCCGAACTGGTGTTGGTGAACGTGTCGGTGCGCGACCGCAACGGAAACCTGGTACGCGATCTGAAGCCCGAGGATTTCACCATTCTGGAAGACGGCAAGCCGCAGAAGATTTCCAGCTTCGACATTGAGAACATGGCGAATACGCCTTCTGTCGAAGCCGCAGCAGCGGCGCAGCAGGTCAACCTGCTCAGCACGCCGCCGAAGAAGGCGACCGCGGTTCCGGCCAATCCCACGCTCTCGGCGCAGGCGCAGGCCATTAAGGACCGCCGGCTGATCATCCTGTTCTTCGATCTCTCGGCGATGCAGCCGGATGAGATCGAGCGTTCCGCGATCGCGGCGCAGAACTATGTCGACAAGCAGATGCAGCCCGCCGACCTGGTTGCCGTTGTCTCGCTCGGCAACAGCATCGTGCTGAATCAGGATTTCACCTCCGATCGCGCGCAGCTGAAGAAAGCCCTCGAGGGATTCAATCTCGGCGCCGGCGCGGGCTTCGAGGAAGGCAGCGTCGGCACCACCGAAGGCACTCCCGACAACGCTAATTCTTTTACGGTTGACGACACCGAGTACAACATCTTCAACACCGACCGCCGGCTGGAAGCGATTCGCAGCGTTGCCTTGCAGGTGGCTAGCGTTCCGCAGGAGAAAGCGCTCATTTACTTTTCCAGCGGCATGGACCGCACCGGCATCGAGAATGAGTCAGAGCTGCGCTCGGCCACGAATGCAGCCGTGCTGGCCAACATGGCGATTTACACGATGGATATTCGCGGCCTGCAGGCGCTGCCTCCCGGCGGCGCAGCCCAGAACGCCAGCCTGCGTGGCATCTCGCCCTACAACGGCCAGTCGACGCTTAACGATCTGAATTCCAACTTCACCACACAGGAAACCCTGGTTTCGCTTTCTGTCGATACCGGTGGCCGCGCGTATCTCGACTCCAACGACTTCTCACGCGTCTTTCGCGGAGTACAGCAGGACATGGACATGTACTACCTGCTGGGCTATCACAGCACGAATACCGCGCGTGATGGCAAGTTCCGCAAGATCACCGTTCGTGTGAACCGGCCAGGAGTGAAACTGGAATATCGCAAAGGCTATTACGCCGAGGCTGACTTCAAGCACTCTAACAAGGACGACCGCGAGCGCCAGCTGCAGGAAGAGCTCGCATCCGATCTACCATCGACCGATCTTCCGTTGTACCTTGCGACGGGATATTTCCGTCTCGCCGACAATCGATTCTATATTCCGATCTCGCTCATTGTTCCCGGCTCGGCGATTCCTTTCACTCGCAATCGCGATCAGGACAAGGCGACACTCGACATCCTCGGAGTGGTGACCGACGAACGAAAAGTGCCGATGGGCGGCATTCGCGACACCGTGAAGCTTGCCGTCAACGCAGCGAATGAAGTGCAACGCAAAAATGTCCAATACGATAACGGCCTGGTCCTGCCGCCGGGAAAATATCACCTGAAGATCGTGGTGCGGGAAAACGAGAACGGGCAAATGGGCGCGTTCGAGACCGACTTCACCATTCCCGATCTCAAATCAACTCCGCTGAAGATGAG
>JASHXK010000247.1 GCA_030043575.1 Terriglobales bacterium | reverse complement strand
TCTCCTCCCCCATGCCGAACTTTTCGTAGTGCTCGAACGCTTGATACGAGGTGCAATTGTCTTTGACGTCGTCCAGGCTCCACTGAATCACGATGAAATTCTTATAGGAGATGGGCGGAGGCCCCCAATACCAATGGTTCTGGTGGCGAGACCAGGCACGAGGCAAGCCGTATTGCGGACCAAATAGATTGATCGCGCCCGCTTCGCCATAATTTCCCGCCCAAATTGCGGTCTCAACTCGCTCGTCGGGAGGGAGCGAATAGTAAATATCCGCGACTTGCTTCACCATCTCCGGCCAGCTGAACTGGTCCGAGATGGGTTGCATCAGCAGCGATTCCATGTGGACCTCCTGCTTCGCGGGCTTGAAGCCGATAGCATTCTGATAAGCCAGCAGCTGTTCCGGAGGCAGCATCCAGGTAGCCATCGGGATGAGCGGAGCGGTCGCAAGAACCATGATGGCCACCACGGCGACCCGCGTCCAGGCGGCACGATTCTCCAGCCAGTGTTCGATCCCTACCGCGCCGGCGGCAAACAACATGGGATAGATCGGGAAAACGTAGTAATCCTTGGCGTGAGAGAGCTCCATGGTGACAAAGAACACGACAAAAATGAGACCAAGCGTGCGCCATTTGCGGCCGCGCAGCAGCCAGATCAGTCCTGGGAGCCACACCAGGAGCAGGATCGGGTCCATGACGATGATCTGCTCCTTGACGAACGCCAGCGGACCGAGCACGACGTTCTTTCCTTCGCGGCGCACATTCTCGAGATCTTCAATCGTTGGAAAATGCCGATGCGCCTCCCAGATGAGGTTGGGCAGGAATAAAGCCAGTGCGATCGCAAAGGCGATCCAGATCCACGGCTTGGCGAACTCGCGGCGCTGATGGGTAAGCAGCAAAGCTACCGCGACCGCAAAACCGAAGAACAACGTGGAATGTTTGTTCTCCAGGCCGAGACCGGCCAGCACGCCGAACCAGATCCACAAGCGTGAATCGCCCGTGCGCAGGATTCGCGCAATCACCCAGATGCAGCCCATCCAGTAGAGCGGCTCGAAGGCATTCATGGACAAGAAATTGTCCATGACCAGCATACCCGGGCACAGCAGAACGCAGAGGCCGGCGAGAAACTGGGCATAGCGCTTGCCACCCAGTTCGCGGGCAACCAGGATGGTGAGCGCGATGAGAGCCGCGCCAGCCAACGCGGGCAAGATCCGCAACGCCGCCAGTGAACCGCCCATCATCAGTGCCAGCTTCGCGTAGACGGCGATCAGCGGTGCGCAGTCGACATAGCCCCAGTCGAGATGGCGGGCAAGGTCGAGATAATAGAGTTCGTCACGAAAGTAACCGTAGTGATGGACGCTCGTAAACAAGTGTAGAGCGAGCTTGGCAGCACAGAGGGCGATCAGGATTCCGATGTCGAGCTTAGGCAGCGGATCGGAGGCGACTGCTGTGCTTCCCGGTCGCTCCTGTACGATTGTGGCCATCCCGCCTCCATTGCCGATGGTATAGCAACCTGGCCTGCAACTTGTTACGGTGAGCGGGATGATTTAGTTCGTATAATCACCACGAGTCCCGCCTGTGCCTGCCAGCGCCAATCTAAAGGAAGAGATCAAGCGCCTTGCCCTGGAGACCGGCTTCGATCTGGCCGGCATCGCCGGCGTGGCCGATACACCTGAACATCGCTTCTTTCCGGAGTGGGTCGCGGAGGGCCGGGGCGGTGAAATGGGCTACCTGCAGACGCGCAACCACGCCGATGAACTCAAACGCGCATCGCTGGCGAACGCCGCTCCCTGGGCGCGGTCCGTCGTGGTTTGCGCGCTGAATTACAACACCGATCAGCCCTACTCGACGCACGCTGGAGCTACGTGGCAAGGCTGGATCTCGCGCTACGCCTGGTCGCAGCGCGACTATCACGAGGTGGTGCTCGAGAAGCTTCGTGCGCTGGAAGCAAGATTCATCGCGATATGCGCCGACCGCGCGATGCCGTCGCCGCAGACCTGGTGCTACGTCGACACTGGGCCGGTGATTGAGCGCATCTTCGCCAAGTACGCAGGCATTGGGTGGATTGGCAAGAACACCTGCGTGCTCAACGAACGGCTGGGGTCATGGTTGTTTCTTGGCGTAATGCTCACGTCACTGGAACTGACGCCTGATCTGCCGCCGGCAGACCGCTGTGGCTCCTGCACCCGCTGCCTGGATGCTTGTCCCACGCACGCCTTCCCGGCTCCGTATCAGCTGGACGCTACCAAATGCATCGCCTATCTCACGATTGAATTGCGCGGCTCCATTTCCGAGGATCTGCGTCCCGGTATCGGCCGGCAGCTCTTCGGTTGCGACATCTGCCAGGATGTTTGCCCGTGGAACCGGAGCGCTGCTGGGAACAATCTGGCCGAACTTCAGGCGCGCGAAAAGCTGGTCAACCCTGATCTGGAATGGCTGGCCGGTCTAAGCCAGGAGGAATTCCGGGAAGTGTTTCGCGGCTCGCCGGTGAAGCGAGCCCGGTTCAGCGGCCTTCGCAGAAACCTGGCAGTGGCCATGGCGAACAGCGGGGAACAGCGATTTCTCAGGATCCTGCAAGAACTTAGCCAGGACGAAGACGGGGTGGTGGCCGAGCATGCTCGGTGGGGGCTGCAGCATCTCCGCGATATGCTGGACCACGACGGGCGTATGCCAGGTTGACCTTCGCTCCTTCACGT
>JASHXK010000246.1 GCA_030043575.1 Terriglobales bacterium | reverse complement strand
CCGCGGCGGGTACTGGCTCTGCCAATCTGCTGAGCCCGATCGCAACGTTCCCGGGGACGACGCTGCTGCACGGTTCGAGCTCGCCGGCCGACATCGTCAATGAGATCACCAGCAACTTGATTGGTCAGAATACGAAGCAGAATGATTTTCAGGTGCAGTATGATGTGAAGCGCAATTTCGGTGTGCGCGCTGGATTCAACTGGTCGAGCAACACGATTCAGCCGGGCAGTACGTATCAGGCTGCGCTGGGCGATATCTATTATCCGAACAACGCCGATCGTGGTAACTGCACGGGAATGCTGAATCCCGATGGCAGCTGCACGTTTATCGGCGTGATCTCGCCATTTGGCAATCCTACAACTGAGATCAACCGTTACTCGGGAATTGTGGGCACCTGGTTCCGCAAAGGAACGGTAGTGCACGCGAATGTCGATGCGGAATTCGGCGGGGCTGATAACTGGATTTATCGCATCGATCCTCTTCATTTCTACAACATCAAAGGGAATGTCTCCTATGCTCCGCAGCCTTGGTTGATGCTGGGCGGCAACCTTTTTTTCACGCACGCGACAAACAATGACAGCGACAATGCTTATAACCAGCACAACTACAGCGCGACCGTAACCGCAACCATCATGCCAAATAAGAAGTGGGGGTTGGACCTGGCGTATAACTTCGAAGCCATCCAGCAGAATATGAATCTATGTTTTGAAGGCGCGACAGTTCCGGGGGCCTTCACCTGCATCGGGGACGACTCGCTAATGGAAGCGCTGGCTGTTTACCAAACTCACACGCAATATGGCTACTTCGCGTTCACCACCACACCGATCGAGCGAGTAACTGTGCGCGTCGGCTACAGCATTGTGGACAATCAGGGCGATACGACGCAGTTCAACGTACTGCAGCCGCTGGGGCCGCTGTCGTCCACTTATCAGTTGCCCTTAGCAGGAGTGGATATCGGCCTGTACAAGAACGTTACCTTCAAGGCCGCCTGGAACTACTACCAATACGGCGAAGGCTCGTTCGTCGGACCGACCGCTCCGCGCTATTTCCACGCCAACAACACCACGCTGGCTTTGAAGTATGCCTTTTAGAGTGTGCCTCAGCCTACGGAATGGATCCTCACCTCCAGCCCTGCTCTGAATTCTCCGACTATGACCAGTCACTCCGGACCCTTAGGTTCCTGGGCCAGCAGCCGCGGGCTGACGAACCTTTGTCCAGCAAGCACGGCTTCCACAGCTAAAGGCAAATCTCGCAGCGTGTCCGTTTTGGTAACGAACCCCAGTCCACCGACATTTGAGGCGGCTTGCACTATGGCGGGGTGCGTTAATGTGCTTAGGAAGAGAATCTTGGTCCTGGGCGCAGTCTTCTTGATCATCCGGGCGGCCTCAATACCGTTGATTCCGGGCAGGCAAATGTCCAGGAAAATCAAGTCTGGCTGTAACTCGCTGGCTTTTTCAATTGTACCCTGGCCGTCGCAGGTCTCAGCGATAACCTGCCACGATGGATAGTCCTTTACAAATGTAAGTAGAAACCTCCGCCACTGCTCGGAATCATCCGCAAGCAGGATGCGGACCAACGATTCTGCCAAAGATACCTCCGCGAGAGCCGGCCCGTACTTTAGTTGGGCAGCGACAAAGCTGAGGATAAAAGGAAAGCGCTGACGAGTCGCAGCTCAAGAGCAACCAGCTAGTTGCTCTTCAGCAAGCAATAGAGTGCTCAGATCAGCTTAAGCGGAAGCTTCTCGGCGGATTGAAGCAGAAGTTTTCCACGACGCTTGCGGAGCGCGCCTTTGTGCTGCCATTGGCGCAATAAGCGGCTCGTCGTGAAAGTCGTAATGTTGGCTTCGTTAGCCAGTTCTTCATTCCGGATGTCGAGCTCGATACCTCCGACAACTCGTCGTCCCATATCTTCCGCAAGGTTCACAAGAACCTGGGCCGATCGCTGTGGCGCCGCATGGCAGGCCAGCGACACATGAATCGCACGATAAGTGATCAGGTAATCCTGCATAGTGCTCAATACATTGTCTGTCAGCTGCGGATAGCGGCCTATTAGGGCTCGCACCGTAGTGCGGTCCCAAGCCAGCACCGAACTGTCCCTGACAGCCTCGGTGCAGACCAGGTAATCGGAGAGTCGTGACAAAAGCGCTGCAGCCCCGAATATCTCCCCAGCTGGGAGCCAGAACAGAATGACCTTACGGCCGTCTCGTGTCCAGTAAAAGTAGCGAGCGCGACCGCTGGTAAGCAGAAAGAGATGGTCGGCCGGATTTGCCTGGTTGACAATCACAGAGCCTCGCAGGTAACGCCTCGGCTTCGCTGCCGACGTCACAGCCGTTATCTCACTGGGGGTGAGACCCTCGAAGAATCGCGGCCTTAGCTCTCGCATAGTAATCACGTGTCGGGTTGCCATTGTCGTTATCCTATGAACGCCTCGCCACGGCGGACCCTTACATCGTGGAGACTGTTGCCGCCATGCAGCATGAATTCCCTGTCCTGGGTTTTTCTGCGTGAGATTTCCAGAGATGCATAGTTACGCCCGAGAAGCGTGTCGAAGTCCGCCGGCCAACTTTATACGCGGCGCCATGCGCCGCCGCGACCTTCGCCCTTCTCGCTGACGCGCCACATATTGAACCAGTAGTGGAAATCAGCACGTTCTGAAAGTGTTACGGGTCTGCAATTTGCAGCCTAGTCTTGGTGCACGGCGCTGTGTAACTAGGGATTTCCCTAGTTGTCGAGTGTCCGCCCTTGTTTTAAAAGTCAGGTAGAAGTCGAACACACAATTTGAGTGTTGTCTCCGCTCAGGGCAATGTGACTCCTGCCTGAGCACCGTCCCTTCGCGATCCACGTCGCGTAACGCGGTCACCCGCTGCCCGGACCGTCACAAGGAGCAGCATCATATGACTCACGCACTGATACGTGAATGGAGCAAGTCAGTCGGCTTCTTGCTGGCGGCCGCGATGCTGTCCGGGATGTTTGTGCAGCGTGCCAACGCACAAGCCGACCAAGGCACGCAGCTACAACAGCTCCAGACGAAGCTTGAACAGATGGAGCAGCAGATGCAGGAGCTGAAGCAGCAGATCAGCTCGATGCAGCAGCAGCCGCAAGTCCAAGAATTACCAGCCCCAACCAAGGTCCAACAGGCATTGGATCACGTTATCAGCGAGCAAGCTGACGCGCATGTGCCGATGGAGGAAGTTGCTAATGCGCCGCTTCCACCCGAAAGCGGAACGACCCTCGATTTCTATGGTTTCGCGATGCTCGATACCGGTTATGACTTCGCAACCAACAATCCGAACTGGTTCGACGTGGTCCGGCCCACTCAGCTGAACGCGTATCCGGGCGAATACGGTCCTGACGGCAAGGTTTATGCCGGAGTGAGGCAGACACGCTTCGGTGTGAAGACGTCCACTGACACACCGCTTGGATTAATGAGTACCCGATTCGAGTTTGAATTGTTCGGCACTGGTGTCGATGCAGGGCAAACCACCTTCCGGCTTCGTCACGCTTGGGGCGAACTAGGGGCGATCGGCGCAGGCCAGACGTGGAGTCCATTCATGGACATCGACGTCTTTCCCAACACGATTGAATATTGGGGCCCAAACGGCATGGTGTTTTATCGCAACGTGCAGGTGCGATGGATGCCATTGCGGGGACGGAACCAGGTGTACATTGCGGCAGAAAGACCGGGCGCAACGGCCGATCAAGGACAATACGGCGACTTCATCGAACTACAGCACATTCAGCCGCAGTTCACCATGCCTGACATAACCGGGCATGTGCGATTTGACCGCGACTGGGGACATCTGCAACTTGCCGGCATCTTCCGGAAGATCAGCTGGGTGGACACCAATCCTGCACCACCTAACTTGAGCGACACGGTTTATGGATGGGGCGTCAATGTGAGCTCCAATCTCAAGTTCACGTCGAAGGATATTGCCAAGCTGCAGGTGGTCTACGGGCATGCAATTGAAAACTACATGAACGATGCTCCAGTTGATGTAGGTATACAAACGACTGGTAATCCAGCCAGTCCTATCAAGGGCGTACCACTACCGGTGCTCGGCGTAGTTTCATTCATCGACCATACCTGGAGCCCAAGGTTTACCAGTTCAGCCGGCTACTCACTGGTGAACATACAGAATGCTGACGGCGACCTGCCGTCTGCATTTCACCAAGGTGACTACGCAGTTGGAAACCTTCTGTTCTATCCGGTGAAGCAAGTCATGATCGGAACCGAGTTTCAGTTCGGAAGGCGTGTGAACTTCGCTAATGGATTTAACACCAATGACTACCGCCTGCAGTTCTCGTTCCGTTATGACTGGGCCAAAGCGTTCGGTTTTGATCGTTAGTTTGTGCAGCGTTTGATTGCAAATCGACTTCGAGAGGACGCAATGTACCGCAACCGAGTGTGCATGAGAGTTCTTGCAGCCATTCTGGCCGCAGCTATATTTCCGGTTGTTTCGCTGGCACAGTCAACAAGCCCCGTTGCTCCCAGGCGTCAACAAGTTGAGGCTATTGTCCGAGAAGCGTTTGACAAGTACAAGAGCGACACTACCGGCAAGAATGCCGATTACATCCCATATCTGGCCCAGGTTAATCCGAAGTTGTTTGGAATTGCAATCGTCACCACGGACAACCAAGTCTTGACGATGGGCGATGTTAACTACTCGTTCTCCATTCAGTCAATCTCAAAGGTCTTCACCCTGGCATTGGCGATGGAAGAGCTTGGTCCGGAGAAAGCTTTTCAGCGGATTGGCTCTGAACCAACAGGGCGGGCGTTTAACTCAGTGAACGCAGTCGTGGATATGCCAACGCATACCGGCAACCCGTTCGTAAATGCAGGCGCTATTGCTACAACCAGCCTGATCAACGGCAAGAACGAAGACGAGAAGTGGAACACGATTCTCGCCTTCTACAGCAAAGCCTCGGGCGAGAAGCTGGCGCTGATCGATGAGGTGTACAAATCGGAGGCTGCGACCAACACGGGTAACAAAGCTTTGGCCATGCTGCTGGCCAAGTACGAGCGCATCTACTCTGACCCGTTCGAGGCGGTCGATATTTACACAAAACAGTGTTCGGTCGGCGTAAACGCGGAGCAGCTGGCACGAATGGGCGCAACGCTGGCGAACAACGGCGTTAACCCAGCAACCGGCGAACAGGTGATCAAACGTGAAGACATTCCCTACATTCTCTCGGCTATGACTATGGCTGGGCTGTATGACGCGTCAGGCAGCTGGGCTTGGCATGTTGGTTTGCCAGCCAAGAGCGGAGTCGGAGGCGGCATCGTTGCAGTGGCTCCCGGTAAGGGCGCGATTGCGGTCTTCTCGCCCCGGCTCGACGAAGCCGGGAACAGTGTGAAGGCACAAAAGGTTATTGAGTACGTTGCGGATCACCTTGACTACAACATCTTTTCCCCCGGATCGGTGGGGCTGAAGTAGAACTCGCGCGCAGGTCGCTGGAGGCAGCATGAAACGTCTCGCCATTATTCTCTCAGCGTTCGTAATCAGCTTCCTCTCAGCAGCAAGTGGACAGGAGGTGCGCGTCGAGAAGGATCTTCTCGGAGCAAAGGAAGTGCCGGCGAGCGCCTATTACGGCGTGCAAACCGCGCGCGCCTTGGAGAACTTTCAGATCTCCGACATTGAGATCAATCACTATCCGGGATTCGTAGAGGCGTGGGCGATTGTGAAGCTCGCCGCAGCCCAAGCCAACACCGATGTAGGCGCGATGAAGCCGGAAAAACTAGCGGCCATCGACAGGGCTTGCCAAGCCGTCCTGGCCGGCAAGTATCACGACCAGTTTGTCGTGGATTGGTTTCAGGGAGGCGCTGGGACGTCGTCCAACATGAACGCCAATGAGGTGCTAGCGAATGTTGCGCTAGAGCTCTCGGGCCACAATAAGGGCGAGTATCAGTTCATCGATCCGCACGATGACCTCAACATGTCACAGTCCACGAACGACTCCTATCCCACCGCGATCAAGGTGGCTATTCTTCTACGCAACGACAAGCTGGTCGCCGAGTTGGAGAGACTGGCTGCGTCGTTCCGGACAAAGGGCGATGCCTACCTCCGCATGGTGAAGATGGGCCGCACCGAGATGCAGGACGCAGTGCCTATGACTGTGGGACAGGAATTTCACGCCTTCGCCGCGTCGCTCGATGGTGAGATTCAACTGCTGCGGGACTCCGAGAAGTACCTCTACACGGTCAACATGGGTGCTACGGCGATCGGCACCGGACTGAATGCACCGAAGGGGTACAGCGAGCGCTGCGCAGCACAACTAGCCAAGCTGACAGGCAAGCCGATCGTTCCTGCTCCGGACATGCTCGACGCTACGTGGGACCAGCAGGGGTTCGTCGCATATTCGGCTGCTTTGCGAAGCACAGCCATAAAGCTTTCGAAGATTGCCGGCGATCTGATTCTTCTGGCCTCTGGTCCAAGGGCTGGGCTGGCCGAAATCAACCTCCCTCCCGTGCAACCTGGTTCTTCCATCATGCCGGGCAAGGTCAATCCGGTGATCCCCGAGTTGGTGAATGTCGTCGCTTTTCGCGTCATCGGCAATGACTACACAGTCTCCCTTGCGGCTGACCATGGACAACTGCAGCTGAATGCCTACGAGCCGATCGAGGGGCTGGCAATCCTGGAGTCGCAGCACCTTCTGTATCGAGCGTCCATCGCCTTGCGCAGCAAGTGTGTGGACGGAATCACGGTGAACGAAAAGATGTTGCAGCACTACCTGGAGACGACGGTTGGTATCGTCACCGCGTTGAATCCCATCATCGGCTACGAGAAGGCAACCGAGCTCGCAACCGAGGCGTATGCCAGCAACAAAGGCATCTTGGAAATCATCCGTGAAAAACACATTTTGACCGAACAGCAGATCAATGAACTGCTCGATCCTGTGAAGTTGACGGGCCTGGACACGAGCAAGTACTCGCCAAACAAGTAGGCCTGTTAGAGGAAGGCGCCAGCCATGACCAATCGTAAAATCGTATCCAAATTGCTCGCCATCGCGATGCTGCTGTCTGCGTTAGCCTCTGCGGCCCAGCAGAAGAAACCCAACATTGTCATTCTCGCGACTGGTGGCACGATTGCCGGAGCCGCGGCTACCGGGACTCAGGCGGGCTACACATCGGGCGCGGTAACCATCGACGCCATGATCGCCGCTGTTCCGGGCATCAAGGATCTCGCCAACATTCAGGGCGAGCAGATTTCCAATGTCGGTTCGCAGGACATGTCATTCAACATTATGTTGACGCTTGCTAAGCGCATCAATGGGCTGCTGGCAAAGCCGAACGTCGATGGCATCGTGGTCACTCACGGAACCGACACCATGGAAGAGACCGCCTTCTTCCTCAACTTGGCGGTGAAGAGCGACAAGCCCGTGGTGCTCGTCGGCTCGATGCGTCCATCAACAGCGGTGAGCGCTGATGGGCCATTGAACCTTTACGAAGCCATCGCCGTCGCTGCCGATCCCAATGCAACAGGACGCGGCGTGCTGGTGGTGATGAACGACTGGATTGAAGGCGCGCATTCTCTTACGAAGACAAGCACTACCGCGGTCCAGACATTCATGTCGCCGCTGCGGGGTCTGGTCGGTGTCTCCGCCTACGGCAAGAATGACTATTACAACAATCCGGAATGGAAGCACACGACCGCCAGCGAATTCGACGTAACGAACGTGGCCAAGTTTCCGCGCGTGGACATCATCTTTGCCTGCGCAGATATGTCGCCGGACCTGATTGATGCGGCTGTGGCGAATGGCGCGGCCGGGATTGTGATTGCCGGAGTCGGAAACGGAAACATGAATAAGGCGTCTTTGGAGGCAGCAGAGCGGGCCGCGAAGAAGGGCGTCGTGATTGTCAGGAGCAGCCGCGTGCCCACAGGCTCTGTCGGGCGCAACGTCGAGGTCAATGACGATGAAATGGGCTTTGTCGCCTCAGACGAATTGAACCCGCAGAAGGCAAGGATCCTCTTGATGCTGGCATTGCTGAAACCTCGCACCACCACTCAAATACAGGAGCTGTTCCTGACCTATTAACCGACATCGAAGCGCATGGGCGGCCAATCATGATCTGGATTGAATTGTGCATCCTTCTAGCCTGCATTCTGGTTGGAGCACGCTTGGGAGGCATCGCTCTGGGCACAGTCGCTGGCCTGGGACTGGTCGTCCTGGTGTTTGTTTTCAAGGAGCCACCGGGCGGGCCGCCGCAGGTCGTGATCGGAATGATCATCGCGGTGATAACCGCGTTGGCTACAATGCAGGCCGCCGGCGGATTGGATTACATCGTCGGCATTGCCGAAAAGGTAATGCGCAAGCACCCGCGCTACATTACCTTCGTCGCTCCTGTAGTTACCTACCTTTTAGTTCTTGCGTCCGGCACGACTCACGTCATCTATGCACTTCTGCCTGTAATCGCCGAGGTGTCGCGCAAAGCGAATGTCCGTCCTGAGCGACCGATGTCTATCAGCGTTATCGCTGGCTTTCAGGGAGTGGTCGCGTCGCCAATCTCAGCGGCCACGGTGGCGATGGTTGGCCTTTTGGCCGGTCGAGACATCTCTCTACCCAAGCTGATTGCCGTCACAATTCCGGCGACGTTTATTGCCGTCTTGATTGGCGCTCTTTCCGTGGCATGGCGCGGCAAACAGCTCGACGAGGACCCCGAATATCAACGCCGCCTAGCGAGTGGGCAGGTGAAGCCTCCACAGCCTGCCCCGGTTCTGCAAGGAAGAGAGCTGTTCAATGCCCGCGGTTCCACCATTCTTTTCCTGTTCGCCATTGTGATGGTCGTGGTGATTGGCATCTTCCCTCAGCTTCGTCCGGTGTATCAGACTGTGACCGACGGAATTGCCGACAGCGACCAGGTAAGCATGGGCGCCGTGATCATGATCATCATGATTGCCACCGCCGGACTATCGATGATTGCGTTCAAAGCCTCACCGGATGCCGCATTGAAGGGGAGCATCATGCGCGGCGGGATCGTTGCCGTCATATCGATCGTCGGCGTCTCGTGGTTGGGATCTTCCTTCTTTGAGGGCAATCGTCCTGCTATTGTGAGTGGCATCTCGGAATTGATTCGGCAGTATCCGTGGATGTTCGCGGCAGGTCTCTTTATCCTTTCCAACCTGCTGTTCAGTGCCGCGGCAACGGTCGTCATTCTCATGCCGCTAGGTTTGGCGATGGGTCTGCAGTCATCGCATCTAATCGCCTTCTATCTGGCCGCGAACAGCGTTTTCTTTCTGCCGACCTACGGAACCATTTTGGCTGCGGTCTCTTTCGACCAGACCGGAACAACTAAGATCGGGAAATACTTGCTGAATCACAGTTTCATGTTGCCGGGGATGGTCACTGTCGTCAGCGCAATCGTTATCGCTCTCGCACTTAAGCCTTTGGTTGGCCTGTAGAGTTTCAGCGCCTTTCGGCAAATATCACGAAGGAAGGACCAGTCTCGATGTTTACGGGATTGACGATCACGTTTCTGAAGGAGTTTGCCACCGGCCTGTGGCTTACTTTTCCTCTACTGGCCACCCTGCTGGCGGTGATCATTGTGCTGGGCCAGATCATCGGAAAAAGAGAAGGATGGTCGCGCGTCGATAGCCTCTACTGGTCGTTTGTCACCGCAACTACGGTTGGCTATGGCGACTTCCGTCCGGCGAAGACCGCCTCAAAGATCACTGCCATCCTGATCGCGTGTCTTGGTCTGCTATTGAGCGGAATCGTCATCGCGATAGCCGTCCGCTCGGGGACCGTAGCCCTCGCAGCCGCTGGAGCCTGATGAGCCCACTGCCAGACTACCTCATCAACATCACGATGACCGGGCCCCAGGCGGTCAAGAGAATATTCCCGATGGCATACGGCACGGTGTATCCGAGCGCCGGCAGCTTGCTACCTGCCTCGTCCTGGATCGCGCGCAGCGCCGCTGTCACAGTCCCAGCTCCGGAACATGCACCGAGGAGAATCACCGGGTTCATCTTCAGCAGGTAACGTCCAAAAAGGATCGCTACGAGATGCGGTAAGGTGGCGACCAGGAAACCTACCAGGAGAAGGCTCGGCCCTGTAACGCGAAGCCCAGTCACGAAGCTGCGCCCGGCATTCAAGCCAACAACTCCAATAAAAACTGCTAGGCCGACGGTGTCAAAGACCCAGAGCGCTGGCTCTGGGATACGGCCGAACGTTGGTCGCACAGATCGCAGCCATCCGAAAACGAGTCCCATGATGAGTGAGCCACCGCTGGCCGTGAGGCTTAGCGGCAGTCTGCCAACCTTGATCGACAGCAATCCAATCAAGCCGCCGACAAAGATACCGAGGCCGACAAAAACCATATCTGTCTCACTGGAGGGCCGCTCCAGGTAGCCGAGGATCTTGCCTACGCGCTCCACATGCTGGGTGGCGCCGACGATACGCAGAAGGTCACCGCGCTGCACTGTCGTCTCTGCTGTAAACGGAATCTCCTCCCCGCCTCGAATAAGCTTCTCAAGCGCAACGCCGCGGCCATACTGTTCGGCAAGTCTTGGAAGAGTCTGGTCGTCCAGGGCACGATTTGTGACAACGATGTCGGCGGTCATTGTTGGAAAATCCAGCAGCTCCCTGTCTTCGACCTCGCTGCCGACCGCGAAACTGCGGCTGAGCAGCACTCGGTGGCGAGCCATAACCGCAGCGACGTCGCCAGCGTGCAACTCGGTATCAGGTGTAGCGTTCAGAAATTCGGAGTTGCGACGGATTCGCTCTACGAATACCCGCTCTGGAGCGAAGGACTTCTCCAGATCGGCAATCTGCCGATCAGCGAACCTGTCAGCAAGACGATAGGCCCGAATATCCCACTCCCGATAGCCGGAGGTACTGAACTGCTCGGCCGGCTGGATCGACATCTGCGCCTCGAGCTTTCGGCTCTCCGCCTTCAGGTTGACTCTCATCAGCTTTGGCGCGAGAGATGAGAGGAACCAGACGACAAAGCCGGTTCCAACCAGATAGCTGACCGCGTACGCGACCGGGATGTTGTTAAGCAATCTCTGCTTCTCGGCCTCCGGCAGGTTGAGCCGAGAGATCATGTCACCGGCCGTGCCGATGACGGTGCTTTCCGTGAATGCTCCAGCCAGAACCCCAGCAGCGGTACCACAGTCATAGCCGAGTATTTTGGCGGCGACAACCGTTGCCACCAGGCTCGTGATACACAAAACGAGTGTCAGCAACACTTGCGGCAATGCGTTCTTCTTGAGTCCGCGGAAGAATTGTGGGCCTACTTTGTATCCAGTCGCGAACAGGAAGAGATCGAAGAAGACAATTTTGACGAGCGGATGGACCTGGATGTCCAGTTGGCCAATGATTACGCCGGCGAGCAAGGTTCCAACAACATTGCCGAGCTTGAAGGAACCAAGCCGCAGCCGACCGAGCAGGAATCCAAGCGCAAGAGTCAGGAATACTGCGAGCTCAGGGTTATGTCTTAGGGACGTGGCGAGGAGTGTGATCACACGATACTCCGGATTACAGGTCCTCATACTGCAGCCAGCTAATCTCGGATAAGAAGCTAAGACGACGTCGCGGCTGTGCTCTCCGATTCGGAGTACTTGGCTACGGCGGTTTCCACGTTGAAGTGCATCGCCTCACGTCCAAGAGTTTCTCCCAACGGGGAGCGCTGAACCATTCGCAGCACTTCAGGATTCAGACCGACCAGCCATAACAACACACCGTGCTCGCGTTGCCTCTTTTCAGCTTCGATAAGCATTCTGAGCGCTGTGTATTCCAGATCGGGGACGCCACTGAGATCGAGGGCAATCACTTTCGGCTTCGCCTCCGCCACCAGCGGCTTCATCTTGTGTCCAATGTGCTCAGCATTGCCGAAGAACAAGCGGCCGTCCAGGCGCAGGAGTAGAAGACCAGGGAAGGTTTCGTCCTCAGGATGTTCCTCAGAGAGCGGCCGAAAGACATTCGTTCCGGGCTTGCGCCCGAGCACATAGATGGGCGGATCAGCACCCTGATGGGCAAGCATCAGAAGCGAAACTACGACGGCGACGACGATCCCTCTCAGGGTCCCGAGCAGCATCACGCCCGCGAAGGCGGTGAGGGCCCAGAGAAATTCTGTTCGCCTGATCTTGAGAATCTCCTTGAACTCCTGCGGCTGGATCAGCCCCAACGAGTACACTATGACGACAGCGGCCAGAGTGGCCTGCGGCATCAGAGCGATGAGAGGAGCCAAGAACAGCATGGTGACGAGCGCAATACCGGCCGTAACCAGCTCTGCAAGCTGCGTGCGCGCCCCGGCCAGACGATTCACGGCTGTTTGAGAGGTCCCACCTCCGGCGGGCATCGCTCCGAGAAAAGCACTGCCAGCATTGGCCAGTCCTGTCGCGAGCAATTCCTGATTGGCTTTAGGCGACCTCTCCTCTCGACCGACGAATGCTCTGCCGGCAGCAATCGTTTCAGTGAAACTCATCAATGCGATGCCCACGGCCCCAGGCCAAAGTTGGGCGGCAAGCGTAAGATCCGGAAGCCTAAACGACGGTAGGCCGCGAGGAACCAGCCCAACCAACTCCACGCCGTGCGCCTTGAATCCCAGCAGAAATGCTCCCGCGATCCCGGCAGCTACGGCGATGAGAGGCGCAGGCGCTCGTGGCAGAAGACGCTCCGTTCCTACCAAGAGCAAGATCATCACCACGCCGACTGCGAGAGTGAACAACGAGGTGTGTGGGATATTTCGAACCGTCGACAGCAGATTCTGAACGAAGGTGCCTCTGGCGAAGTGGATGCCAAGAATTTTGGGGACCTGGTCCAGCACGATGACGAGGCCGATCCCAGCTTTGAAGCCAATCAGCACGGGTTCCGATATGAAGTTCGCGATAAAGCCCAAACGTAGCAACGACGCTAAGACCAGGATGGCTCCAACCAGGAGGGTCAACATTGCTGACGCACGCAGCAATGAAGTTGGGTCTCCGTTCGGCGCGACGTCACCAAGTTCAGCTGCGGTCAGGATCGCCAGGGTTGTGGTCGTGCTTACGCTGAGCGGCCGCGATGTTCCAAGCACGGCGTAAATCACCATGGGCAGGAAAGCCGTGTAGAGTCCAACTTGTACCGGCAGTCCCGCAATCGTGGCATATGCCATTGCCTTCGGGATCACAACCGCAGCTGTGGTCAAGCCGGCGAGGATGTCGGGACGTAACCAGTCCTTCTGGTAGCTGAAAAGCCACTCCGCAATGAATGGCTGACTCTTGGAGCTCGGGGTCACGGGTGCCTCCGAACATGATCGTGACTCGTAATCGATCGGGTCCAAGTCGGATGCTAGCAGCCGCCGTCCGGTGCCACACCTAGGACTTTACCTAGTCGCCATATCCGGTGAAAAGTGGTGAGGTTGCAGAATGTAATGCGGATTACTTTCCGTGGGGCGACGAGGACGTGTCTTCACAAACGACAGTTCCACATGCGTCGCTCACTCCTTACAATTCCTTTTACTACTGATCCCATCCACCGCCGAGCGCCTGATAGAGCTGGACATAGTTCTGCATTTCCTGAAACCATGCTTGAGCTAGCTGCAGTTCGGAGGCGAAGTAGTCCTGCTCGGTAACCAGAACTTCCAGAAAGCTGGTGACGCCGCCCTGATAGCGGACCGTAGCCAGGCGCGCGGTTTCTCTGTAAGTCTGTGTCTGTTCCTCTATCTTGGCGCGGTACTTGCGGGAATCGTTGTAACCCACGAGACTGTTCGAGACATCGCCGAACGCATTCAGCACGGTTTGTTTGTACACCAGCTCCGCTTGATCGCGCTGCGCCCAAGCCAGGCGGTAGTTGCTTTTGATCCTGCCGCCTTCGAAGATCGGTTGCGCAATTTCTCCGCCCACTGCCCAAAAGGTTGCCGGGCCTTGGAGAAAGCTGCTGATGGCCGTGCTTTGCGCGCCAAATTGGCCGGTCAGAGAAATCTGCGGGAAGAAAGCGGCTTTAGCAACGCCAATATTCGCGTTGGCGGCAACCAGACTCTCTTCGTCGCGGCGCACATCGGGACGGCGCTGCAAAAGAGCCGATGGCAATCCCGCCGGCACGTCCGGCAAATGCGGCTGCTCCATCAGGCTCAGGCCGCGTGCAATCGCCTGCGGATTCTTGCCCAGCAATATGCTGATATTGTTTTCCGTCTGCTCAATCAACTGTTGCAGGCTGATGACCTGAGCCTCCGCCTGCTGCACTAATACCTGCGCCTGATAGACATCGGTGATGGCGGCGTCGCCGCCTTTGTACTTGATGGTGTTCAGGCGCAAGATGTCTTTGTCGGCATCGACGGTTTCTTTCGAATACGTCAGCTGAGCGTCGTACTGGCCAAGCAAAAAGTAGTTCTGTGCCACCAGCGAGATCAGGGTGATTTGAACTACATCTTTGGCGTAGACGGTGGAGAGCAACTGGGCGCGCGCAGCCTCGGTTGCACGCCGATACTGCCCCCAAAAATCGACGATGTAGTTAAGCTGCAGCCCGGCGGTGTCAATCGTAGGCGCGCCGGTATAAAGCGGAGTTGCCTGCTGATTCACGATGGAGAACGTTCCGCCCACGGTTGGGAACTGATTGGCGCGGACGATCCCCAGATTAGCGCTGGCCTCCAGAATGTTCGTGGCGGCGATGCGCATGTTGTAGTTATTGGCCAACGCCTCTTTGATCAGGGCTTGCAGAGTCTCGTCCTGAAAGACGGCCGACCACTTCATCAGCGCAAAGTCTTCGCTGGCCTGCTTTTGAGTCGTTTGATCGGGAGCCAGTCCGCGATACTGATCGGGTACGGTGAGCGGCGGTCGCTGATAGTTTGGTCCCAGCTTGCAACTACACAAGGCAAGCAGGAGCACAGCCACGATGGAGAGCTTTGTCCTAGTCATCGCCCGCTCCTTCTGCTGGCGCCGGAGCGGTGCCCGGCTTGGGCTCTTCTTTCTTTCCTCCAATCCATATGCCAAATCGCTCCACCACATCGAACGACACCGGAATAAAGAAGATCGCCAGGATCGAAGCCGCCAACATTCCGCCGATGACGACCGTGCCCAGCACCTGCCGCGAAATAGCGCCTGCGCCAGTGGCCGTCCAGAGAGGTACGCATCCCAGAATGAACGCGAAAGCCGTCATTAGGATCGGTCGCAAGCGCAACCTCGCTCCTTTCAATGACGCGTCGATGAGCGTCGCCCCCTTGTCGTATTCCATTTTGGCAAACTCGACGATCAGAATCGCGTTCTTGGCCGAAAGCCCGATGAGCATCACCAGGCCGATCTGCGCATAGACATCGTTATCCAGGCGTCGGAGATACAGGGTTATGAAGGCCCCGAAGACAGCGATCGGAACCCCCAGCAACACGCTGAAGGGCAGGGTCCAGCTCTCGTATTGCGCCGCCATGATGAGGAAGACGACGAAGAATGCCAGCCCGAAGATGGTTGCCGGGCTCACGCCTTGTGCGGCCTTCTGTTCCTGATACGACATGCCCATGTAGTCGAATCCCATCTG
>JASHXK010000023.1 GCA_030043575.1 Terriglobales bacterium | reverse complement strand
ACAGCTTGCGTTGGCATCGCATGTTGCACATCCCGCAATGATCGGCGCTTGGAAGGGGCGCAGCTTAAGCTGCGCCGTCGCGGGTGTCATTCTATTTGTCATCCCCAGGAGGGCTTGAGCCCGACGTTGGATCGGTGGTCCGCCCGAGAGTGATTAGCTCAGCGCGTAAGCGCTGGGCGCAGAACGCCAAATGAAATCCGGGTCCCGGCAGGGACGGCATTGTTACGAACTCGCAAGGAACCTCAATTTTGCCTACGACTAAGAAACCCGTGAAGGCCGCTCCGGACAAAGCACCCGACGCCAAACCGCCCAAGACGGAACAATCTGAAACGCCCGAGAAGCGCAAGGAAACTACCGCTGAATTCATCGCTTCGATCGCCGTCGTTTTGGTCACCGGCCTGTTCATCATTACTTTTACTCTGCAGGCCTTCACCATTCCCTCCAGCTCGATGGAGAACACGCTGCTCATCGGCGATCACGTCTTCGTCGATCGCATCCTCCTCGCGCCCGCCACAAAGTGGATCGGCAAGCTGATTCCCTATCGAGCCCCGCGCCACGGCGATGTTTTTGTCTTTCTCTCGCCGGGTGAGCCTGGCCTCTACGTCGTGAAGCGTGTCATGGGCCTTCCCGGCGATCGCATTCATCTGCAGGATGGCGTAGTCTATCGCAACGGTGAAAAGTTGAACGAGCCCTATGTGCTTGCCAGCGGCGAATATGATTCCTATCGCGACGACTTCCCCAACGGCACACCCGAGTACAGCGACTGCCACGGTTGCGCCGAGTGGCGGCTGCAGATGCCGTCCTACGTCAAGAACGGTGACCTTGTCGTCCCGCCTGACAGCGTCTTCGCCATGGGCGATCACCGCGATGTCTCGCTCGACAGCCGTTATTGGGGCTTTGTGCCCTACGAAAACCTGATCGGCCGTCCCATGTTCATCTACTGGTCGTTTGTCACGCCGCGCGACGAATATGAGCGCCAGAGCATCGGCGAGCGCATCGCCTGGCTGTTCAACATCGTCATTCACTTCTTCGACCACACGCGCTGGTCCCGGATGTTCCACGTGGTGCACTGATGCTGCGCCGCAGGTCACGGCGGTTGATTTGGGCAGTGGTGCTGGTGCTGCTGCTGGCATTGTTTCTACCGCCGTTCATCAACGTAAATCGTTACCGCAACCGCGCCGCCGGGGCGATCAGCCGTGCCCTCGGCCGCGAGGTGACGGTCTCCAGCCTCGAACTCAAACTGTTGCCGCGTCCGGGAGTCGTGCTCTACAACTTCGTGGTTGCCGACGATGCCGGCTACGGCGCCGAGCCGATGCTGCGTGCTGACAGCGTCACTGCTTACCTGCGGGTGTCATCGCTATGGCGTGGCCGCCTGGAGATTGGCACTCTTGATCTCGACAACGCCAGCCTGAACCTGGTTCGCCGCAGCGACGGTCATTGGAATCTGGAAGAGTTGGTGGAGCGCGCATCGCAGACCAATCCCGCGCCCACCGCAAAGCTGCGTCCGGAAGCGCGCCCGCGATTCCCCTATGTCGAGGCCTC
Source organism: Terriglobales bacterium (assembly GCA_030043575.1). Taxonomy (GTDB): domain Bacteria; phylum Acidobacteriota; class Terriglobia; order Terriglobales; family Acidobacteriaceae; genus Bog-257. The sequence goes on along the minus strand of JASHXK010000023.1, from coordinate 2,333 downwards.
GAGCGGGCGCATCAACTTCAAGCTGGGCGCCGTGAAGAAGGCCTTCGCCTTTACAGACGCGGACTTCGCTCTCTGGCTCGAGTCCGAAAGCCTTTGGGGATTCCGGCTGAAAGCTCGACCGGTGCGCACCGACACCAGTATCAGCGACACCGGCACGCTCAAGCTGGAAGGCCGGTTCCAGCGCGCCTCCAATCTGCGCGACATGCCGCTCTATCTCAAGCTCAGCTTCAGCGATGGGCCGCTCGGTCAGCTTAGCAAGCTCTTCTATGCTCGCGATCGCGGCTGGCGCGGCGATGTGCGCACCAGCGCCGTGCTCACCGGCACTCCTGCCTCACTGGGTGTCACCGCCGATGCGCAGGTCGATGACTTCCGACGTTACGACATCGCCACCGGCGAAGCCCTGCGTCTGCGCACTCATTGCACTGGGACCTATTCCTCGACCAACGACGCGCTTTTCGACGTGCGCTGCGAATCGCCGATCGGTCCGGGCGTCCTCCGCGTGCGCGGAGACGCCGAAGGCTGGGGCGTGGGCGGATACGATTGGGACATCTCCGGCGAGCACATTCCCGCCGAGCGCGTCATCGCCTTCGCGCATCACGCCAAGAAAGATTTGCCCGTCGACCTAACCGCAACCGGCGAGGTGGAGGGAACGTTCTCCGTCCGCAAGTCGCCAGACGGAACGGTGCAATGGTCCGGTGGTGGTCAGACCGACTCATTCGCGTTGCAGGCCGATGTCCTGAAAGATCCTTTAGCGCTAGGCGAGGTGCAATTCGCAATCGCTCCTGCTGCGCCGGCCGCTACCGCGAAGAACAGGCGTTCGCCCCACTCCCCCATCCCGACGGAACGCGGGGCGCCCCACTCGAGCCTACCTTTGGCTAGGATGGGAGATTTGGCCAGGGCGGGAGGCTCTGTCCAAGCGACGCCGTCCACGAACCCCACCTTCCAACTTATCGTCCAGCCCTTCCCCATCCCGATGGGCGCGACTTCACCTGCAACCGCCAGTGCGTCTTTCGATCCTGAACACTACAGCTTCCATGTCGCCGGTAATGCGGAACTGGGACGCCTGCTCAGCGTCGCTCAAGCGCTCGGCGTCGGTACGCCGGGTATCGGTCTGGCCGGCACAGCTCAGGTCGACATCGACGTTGCCGGCTCCTGGATGGGCTTCACACCTCCGTTCCCTTCGGGCAAGGCTCAATTGCGTACCGCGACGGCTGAACTGCAAGGTGTCTCCGAGCCGCTCCAGATCGATTCCGCGTCCGTCGTCCTCGACGACCAGCTCATCAAGATTGCTTCCTTCACTGCTGGCTTCAAACAAGGCACGCACCTCAGTGGAACCGCCAGCTTTCCCGTGCATTGCACTGGGCCGGAGAACTGCGTCCTGAATTTCGACCTCCGCACCGACGATGCTTCCCTTGCCCGCCTCAACCAGCTGCTGAATCCCAGCCTCCACCAGCCTTGGTATCGCCTGCTGGCCATCGGCAAGCGCAACGAAGACGCCTTGATGAAGCTCCGCGCCAGCGGCCGTTTTGCCGCTGCACGTTTCGAACTTGGTCCCATCGTTGCCAACAACGTCAACGGATCTCTGGAACTCTCCGCCGGCAAATTGCGAATCCATGAGCTGCGCGGCGATCTGCTCGGCGGTCACCAGGACGGCTCCTGGCTTGCCGACTTCACCGTCTCGCCCCCGCGCTTCATGGGCAACGGTGTCGTCAGCAAAGTATCCATGACTCAGCTCGCAACCCTCATGCACGACAACTGGGCCACCGGCTCGGTCGACGGCCAATACAGCCTGACGCTCTCCGGCATCAGCGCCTCCAAGCTGCGCAGCTCCGCCAGCGGCACTGCCGACTTCACCTGGACCGCCGGCGCGCTCCGCCACCTTGCGCTCGACAATCACGGCACTCCCATTGCCTTTTCCAAATTCTCGGGTAAGGTCGCGCTTCAGGATGGCACCTTCACGCTGACGGATTGCAAGATGCAGTCGAGCGGCAACATCTATGCCGTTAAAGGCACCGCCTCGTATGACCGCTCGCTCTCGATGAAGCTGGAACGTTCTGGCGGCCAGTCCTATGTGATCTCCGGCACGCTCGACAAACCGTCCGTCCAGACCATCAATGCTCCCGCCGCCGAGGCTTCGCTGCGATGAATCTGCACTACGCAATTAAGGGAGTCTATCCGCCCCACGACTCTTTTTTCGAAGACGAACTGGAAAGCAGACCGACACGACCGCGGGCGATACCTCACAACCTGCCCTTCGGTACCGCAGTAGGAAGCACGCACGGCCGAGCGCCGGAGGCGCGGCGTCAGGATAGCCCAGCACGTAGCGAAACCGG
>JASHXK010000245.1 GCA_030043575.1 Terriglobales bacterium | reverse complement strand
CTGACGCTTAATGCCGTGTGTATTACGCTCTTGTGGGCGGGCGTTGGGTATACGCAATCTGACCAGGGCCAGGTGCGGGCTAAATCCACCCAGACTGTCGAGAACATTGCAGACACAGGGCGTCCGGAACCCGCCGACAATTGTCCACCGGTTTCCAAACAGCGGTTTCCCGCCACCGGACAGACGACTTCCTATGTGATGGGCGATGACGGTGACATAAGGGCCGGGGGACCGCTTAGATACCAGGACAACGGCGACGGTACGATCACTGACCTGAATACGAAACTGATGTGGGAGAAAAAGGACCAAGCCAGCGGTCTCCATAACTGGGACAACACCTACCCATGGCAGGGGACGTGCTTGAACCGCCCCACGAAGTTCTGCGGCACCAACGCGGATTGCTCGAACGGCGGGACCTGCTTCGTCCCCGGCGGCAAAATGACAATCTTCTAGGATTCTGCCTCTCCCATTTGAGTACTATCACGTGTTCTCGCCAGTTATAGGCCAAGGCGACTCGTGTTGAAATGGAATGACTGCGTTCCCGACCTCGTCATGGTGCCCACGAGCAGTGGTAGAGTGATGTGATGCGTTGGGCGGCCCTAAGCTTGATTCTGGCTGCGTCAGTATGCCTGGTTGCTGCCGACAAGACTCCATCCCAGTCAGGTGTCAGCGGCTTGCCTGTGAACTTCGAGCGCCATGCCGGCGACTTGGATGAAATGGTCAAGCGCGGCACAATTCGAGCCCTCGTCGTATATAGCCGCTCGGGCTTTTTCTACATTGATGGAAAGCCGGAGGGCATTTCTTACGAGGCGCTGCAATCCTTCGAGCAATTCGCAAATCAGAAACTACATACCAGACAGCACGTGCAGGTCACGTTTATTCCGGTCCGGCCTGATCAACTTGAATCGTACTTGAACGAAGGCGTTGGCGACCTCATCGCATACCCGGTGACCATGACCCTTGAACGGTCGCAGCAGGTGGCATTCTCCGTCCCGATTGAAACTGGCGTAAAACAGATTCTTGTGACCGGAAAGGACTTCGGCCCGGTTGCGTCGTTGCAGGACCTGAGCGGCAAGAAAGTCTTCGTCAATCCCATCACTACCAGTTATGGAAATCTGGAAAAGGTCAACGACTCTTTACGGAAGCAAGGCAAGCCACCCATCTTGGTCGAGAGCGCCGACAAGAACCTGCTGGACGAAGACCTGATGGAGATGGTGAATGCCGGCATTCTTCCCGCAACCGTTACCATCACACAGCGTGCCAGGCTTTGGGCCAGCGTTTTTCACAACATTACCCCTCAGTTCAGTATCGTTATTGCCAACCAGGAGGACCTGGCGTGGGCGGTCCGCAAGAACAATCCGAAGTTCGAGGAGTTGGTAGATGAATTCGTCAGGACCCATGCCGCCGGAACGTCGTTTGGCAACACCCTGATGCGGCGATACCTGGAAAGCAATCAGTGGATCACGAATCCGACCGATGAAGAACAAATCAAGAAATTCGACGAGTTGGCGAATTCCTTCAAGACGTATTCATCGCAATATGGTTTCGATTACCTTATGATCATCGCCCAGGGCTACCAGGAGTCCCAACTCAACCAGGCGGCGAGAAGTCCCGGGGGCGCTATTGGTATCATGCAGGTCAAGCCGTCAACCGCGTCGGCACCACCCATCGACATCCCCGACATAGGGACCGCAGCGAACAATATTCACGCGGGGGTGAAGCTGTTGAATTCGATCGCAGAGCGCTATTTTGATGACCCCAAGATTGACCCGATGAACCGCCTGCTATTCACTTTCGCAGCGTACAACGCGGGCCCCAATCGCATTGCCGATATTCGGGAGCAAGCAGCAGCCCAAGGACTCGATCCCAACAAGTGGTTCGGCAACGTCGAGTTGCTGGTGTCGCAAAAGGTGGGGCAGACAACGGTCCAATACGTCAGCAACATCTATAAGTACTACATCGCGTATAAGCTCGTGGTCGAGCAAGGGCAATCCCTGCAGTAAGTCGAAACTCGCTGGAAAGGACAACAGCGTGCGGTGGCGCGAAAACCATCATGTCTAACCTGTTCGCAGAAAGCTCTCACCTGGGGTTCATCTTGCCGTTGCGACGACGTATACGTAACGCAAAGGCCCTGTTCCGGAATTGGTGACATTATGCTGGCTTTCCGGCGGACAATACAGGGCGTGATTGGCTTCGACGGGCATTGTTGAGCCGTCGGCAAAGGTCATCTGACCTGTACCTTCCAGTACGACCAGCAGCTCTTCGTTGTGCTCGGTCGAATGTTTTCCTACCGACTTGCCCGGCATAAGCATTACCAACCCCGATCTCATTGAGACGCTTTCAGGGGGGCCAAGAATGGGAAGATAATCCTTGCCAAGGCTATCCAACCGTACCAGCTTAGGATGTAGCGTTGGCATACCACTCACGCTTGCCGACCAAATTGAAAGAGACGACGAGGCAAGGAGAACAACGAAGACCGAGGCCAACGAAGTGAAGGCGTTCTTACGGTGTCTCATAGCGCCTAATTGTAATTGGCGTAATATCGCGTGGCTGTTGAAAAAGTCCCTGATGCGGCAGAATCGCCTCTACTTGGGTGACCAGAAATGTATACCGAGGGAGCGATCGTCGTTTATAGGGCATCCTAGCGCGTCGAGTTTTCAGGGCCAGGGCGCCAAAAGAGTTTTTCAACAGCCACGGGACATTACGCCAATCATCTGGGTGGATCCCGGCAGAGCCGTACCGTCCAACGACCCCCCGCATACGTTAGCGATGCCCCAGCCAGGCAAGTCTGGCCTTCCTCTTGGGGTCGGGAGTCGCCAGGATGAAAAAAAAGCTAGAGGCGGAGGCTATTCTTGGATATAGTTTTGGTCACCCAACGTGCCAAAATATAAATCCCGGCTCACTATTACCTTCGAGCCGAGGTGTCAAGCCAGGGTAACTAGGTGGGCTAGCTTTTGAGGGCGAGCATGTATCGTTGCCAGTTAACGCTGCTTGCGTTGGGCTCATGTTTAACCGCTTTACTCCTAGGCTGTGGGGGATACTCCACTCCTGTCGATGCGCCGTCTTCGCCGTCGCCAGTCGAAGCCGAGCAGTGCACGCTCGACCCTGCGCCGAATACGCTGTACTCGCTCGCACAATGCTGCAAGCGGGACCTGAACAGCAATTCCTCCTGCAGGTATTACGATCCAGGATCACGTTATGTAGTTGTGAAAGACCATAGCGACTCAAAACCGCAGGGATATCTCACCATCCCCACCGACAAAGTCACGGGCATTGAAGATCCACAAGTATTTACAAACATCGACGTAATCGATATCTGGGAGAACAGCTCGTTTGCATCGTATGACTTTCCGGCCATGCCAGCCCCGCACATGGGACTGGCGATCAACTCCAAGTTTGCTCGCACCGAGAATCAACTTCACATTCACATGTCGTGCGTTCGTTCCGATGTTGACGGTATGCTGCAAGCGAACGATAGCCGGTTCGGACTCTATCCGCAGTCGTCCATGTTTGTCACGCTGAATCTGCCGCCGCGATACTACCCATATGAAATCATCAAAATATCGCAACTTGGTGGAAATGTTAACCCGTGGCAAGCTGTTCTCCACATTCCCCACGTGGACAGAAGCAATATGGCGGATCAGAGCATCGCGATTGTCGGCAGCCAGAGAAGTGATCAGTTCTATTTCCTGAACACCTATTACACGGGCAGCCACGGAACGGGTGATGCTGAGGAAATCCTGGATCAGAGTTGCAGCGCCGCTGACTTGCCACTGCAGTTCGTGCCGATAACGCCCTGCCGGCTGATAGACACGCGCGGGACACAATCTGGCCCTGACGGCAAGCAGCCCGAGCCGTATCCTGTTGCCGGGCAAGCGAGTTGCAATATTCCTCCCTATGCCGTCGCATATTCATTCAACGTTACTCTGGTGCCGTCGCACCCCGTGGGTTACTTGACCTTGTATCCCGACAGCCCGATCTTGCCCAATGTGTCGTTGATGAACTCAGCCGACGGGCGGGTTAAAGCCAACGCTGCCATCATTACGGCCGGGGCAAACACCGGAAGTGTTTATGCTTATGCGAGCAATCCGACCAATCTTATTCTCGATATCGACGGCTATTTCGAATCGCCAACTCCGACCCACCCGACTTTGGCTTTCTATCCGTTAAGACCGTGCCGCATTGCCGATACGCGCGGCGGACAATACCTGCACGCCGGGCAAGTACAGAACTTTCCTATCTCTGGAGGCACGTGCGGTATTCCCAGTACAGCCCAGGGATACTCGCTGAACTTCACCGCCCTGCCGAGGAAAGGTACGCTTTCCTACTTAAGCGCATGGCCTGCGGGCAAGCCGCAGCCGAACACCTCGATATTGAATGCACCGACCGGCACCGTGGTAGCCAACGCCGCGCTTTTACCCGCCGGAACGAGCGGAAACATTGCAACCTACGCCAGCAACGACACCGACCTATTGATCGATACCAACGGGTACTTCGCCCCGTCCGGACCGGGAGGCCTCTCGCTGCGCAACGTGAAACCCTGCCGGGTGTTGGATACGCGCAGTAACGGCGGTCATCCCTTCACGGGGCGGTTGAGTCCGCCGGTAAGAGTGGCGGGGAATTGCGGTGTTCCGTCTACGGCGCTGGCGGTAGTGTTCAACGCGACAGTTCTGCCAGCCGCCGGTCCGGTGGGATATTTGACCTTGTGGCCGGACGGGCAGCCTCAGCCGACGGTTTCAACTCTGAATGCCTACGACGGAGCGCTGACCTCAAACATGGCCATGGTTCCCCTCACCAACGGATCGGTAGACGCATACGCCGACGGCACGACTCATTTGCTGTTGGATATCTCTGGCTATTTCGCCCCGTGATGAAACTCGCACCCCTGAAGTCAGCTTGTGCCGAACCACCGTCGATGTGTTTCGAAGACATTCTCAGGGGAGGCTAACGGTAACTGCGGTGAACAGGCGCTTGCGCCCAAGTTCCGTTGCCCGACGCCACATGAGTGCAACGAAGATTTATCACCAATGATCCTGCAGCGGTTACAATGGGGCGCGTATGGACCGCGAAGACTGGTTTCGTAACGGGGCTTGGGACGCTGCAACGGAGGTTCGTACCCCGCCCAGGTGGAAGATCCACATTGTGAAACGAGCTTTATCGCAACATCGCTGAAGCTGGAGGATGCGAGGAGACAGCATGCCGAAGAAGAGACTAGCCGCGTTACTCATTGTTGCCAGTGCGATGGTACTCGCCACACTGCCCGCGTTTAGCCAAGATTCGCGAAGCTCGGCGGGAGAGGCTGCCGGGCAGCCACAGGCCCGCGAGCGATCAGGACATCCAACTGCTGCGTCAGAATCTGCGCGCGCAGCGCAAGCAAATCATGGCGGAGAACATGGTCCTGACCCCGGATGAGGCCACCAAGTTCTGGCCCATCTTTGACCAGTACAGACAGGAAGCCATCAAGCCCAATGACGAGCGCTGGGCACTGATCAAGGAATATGCGGCCAACTACAACACCATGACCGATGCGCAGGCGCAGGACTACATGAAGCGATCGACGGCCGTGGAACAGCAGCTGCTGGACTTGCGCATGAAGTATGTTCCGATCTTCGAAAAGGCGATCTCGGCCAGGAAGACGGCTCTGGTATCAGATCGACCACCGTGTCGACCTGATGATCAATCTGCAGTTAGCGTCCATGATTCCGATGGTCAACGTTAACAAGTAGAAAGATGGCGAAATACCGTGAGCAGCACATCGTCACGATGTGCTGCTAAAGCGACCTGATGATCGACCAGACTATTTCCCACTACCGCATCCTCAGCAAGCCGGGAGGCGGTTGTATGTGGGTGGTGTACAAGGCCGAGGACACCTCGCCGCGCCCGATTGATCGCGCTGAAATCTCTTCCGACGATAACGCAGACGACACGTTGGCGCTGGAGCGATTCCGGCGGCAGGTGTGCGTCGCTTCTGGTTAGTGGAGTGAGTGTTGAAAAACTCTTTCCACGAGGATTCGCTGAAAAACCGACGCGCTAGGACGCCCTATAAAATGACGATCGCCCGCTCGTCATACATTTCTGGTCATCCAGTTTGGGGCACTTCTGCCAAGATAGCTGGCGTAGTATCCAGTGGCTGTTGAAAAAGTCCTTCATGTGGACGTGGGAGCAGGAACGACAGACACACCGAACTCCCACTAGCACAGCTGCTGTAGGCAACCGCTGACCAACTCGAAACTCAGGAGCCAAGGGACTAACCTATTTCGGAGTCAAGTCCATCGCCTCGACGATGCGCTTGAAGGGAATCTTGGCTGTCTCGTTCAGTTCCTTGACCACATCGGGGTTCGCCGCCTCGAAGAAGCACATGCAATGTGCTTCGCCGGGCACGAATGCGCTCCGGATGTAGCGCACGTTCTTTCCCTGAGCAGTCATTTTCTGGCTGAGGTCAATTGCCGCTTTTTGCGCAGCGGCCAGTTGTTCCATCTGGATTCCCGGCAAGTCACGGTCAACCATGTAAACTGGCATATCCTTACTCCCTTGCCAATCTGCTCAAAAAGCATAGTCCAGTTCCTCGGCGGGTGCAAGCAATCCTCTTTCGGATAAGGGACTGATTTGATTTACGAAATCAGGCTGTGGCTGTTGAAAAAGTCCCTGATGCGGCAGAACCGCCCCTAATTGGGTGACCAGAAAGGTATACCGAGGGAGCGATCGTCGTTTATAGGGCATCCTAGCGCGTCGAGTTTTCAGGGCGAGGACGCCAAAAGAGTTTTTCAACAGCCACTGGCTGTTCTCGCCAGCCATCACGATTTCGATACACTACCAGTTTCGAAAGCGCTTTAATCGGCTGAGGCTGTGCCAGCTTGTACCGTTTTGTTTGCTTGCCCAAGTTCGCTTACAGAGCCGTCCAAGAGGACACCTAAGGATGTAGCGGTAACACCACCTAGAAAGCTACGACGTTCCATTGTTTCTTCCTCGCAAAACCGTATCCAGCCGACTTTCTGTGTCTCTTCCCGTATGCGGTTCTACCAAATCGAGTAACACCAGGTACTTTGCCTGCCATAGATCGAAGTTGTTGCAGTCAAAGATCAATTACCAGAGCCGCGCTTGGCTGCGAACAGCACACCAATACATTTCCAGCAGCGGGTCTCTCGATTGGTTCGGGGTTATAGGTAATCGAGCCGCCAATCAGGCCGGTCATGCAGGTATGACACACGCCGGTCCGGCACGACCATCTGACCGGGACGTCGCACGCCTCAGCCAACTCAAGCAGGTTTGAGAATGTGGGATCCCAGCTGACGGTGATTCCGCTCCGCGCAAAGGAAACTGGCGGGCCGGATCCCGGCGGCCCCGGAGGCAGATGCGGATTATGATCAACCGCCGTCATGCCGGGCGTGATGCCTTGGAGGGCTCCGAAGATTTCCATGTGCACGCTTGGTGCGGGTACGCCCCAGCTTTCGAGGCCCGCGCGCATGCTCTGCAGGAAGGAGGCGGGGCCACAGAGATAGAAATCGCTGCTCCGCGGCACTTCAAGCTTCTCCAGCAACGCTACGTCAACGTGTCCCGAGGCATCGAAGTCCGTCTTTGGTTGGTCGCGAGCATCGGGCCTGCTGTACACGATGTAGCTTCGTCCGCCGGGTAGCCGCTCCAGCAGAGAACGCGATTCTTGCGCAAATGGATGATTAGCGCGGTTGCGCGCTGCATAGATCCACCACACCTGCCGTTGCGATTTTTCCGCCGCGAGGACGTGCAGCATTGCCAGAACCGGCGTTGCACCAACGCCGGCACTCAGCAGAACAACAGGAGCCTCGCCGGATCGTAACGTAAAGCTTCCCCGCGGTGCACTGACATCCAAAACATCGCCCTCGCGTGCATGGTTACAGAGAAATGCGCTTCCGATTCCATTGGTTTCGCTCTTGACGCTGATGCGAAAGTGGTCGACGGCCGGCAGATCGGATAACGAATAGCTGCGCAGCACTGCGGGTTTCCCGGGATCGACTTGCAGCCGCACTACAACAAATTGGCCCGGTTGGGCGACAGGCAGCGGTTTTCCGTCAGCTGCTGCCAAGGTAAAGGATGTCACGCTTTCGCTTTCCTTGCCGATGTGCCCGATTAACATCGGTCTGAATCCAGGCCATGCCGGGGCTTGCTCCTCATTCGCGAGCCCGGCATTCCCTTCTTTCGTTTTGCCACTCGACTCTTGTTGCAGGATTGCCTGAAAGGAACCTTTCCATCCCTGGCTGAGAGCCGGGATGCGCAGCGCCCGTTCCAACTGCTCGCGAGAATGTCCCGGCAAATAGAGCAGAGCATCCATCTCCGCGACCGTAATTCGTTCCGGACCATCAGCGACTTTCGCGATCTCATCACCCGATCCGACTTCGCCCTCCTGCAATACGCGGAAGTAAAATCCCGGTCGGTGGTGCGCAACCAGCAGCGACGGCATACGAGGCTCATTCATGCGGATACCGACGCGGTAACAGGTAACGCGCGGCTGCGTCACTTCAAAAAGCGCATCCCCGATGCGGTAGCGATCGCCGATACAGACCTCTCCGTCGAGAAGCCCCTCAACCGTAAAGTTTTCTCCGAACTGGCCGTAGCTGAAATCACTGCGGCCCAGGAAGCGCTCCCAGTAATGGTAAGAGTCCATCTGATACACAAAAACTGCGCGTTGCTCGCCACCGTGACCGGCGAGATCTCCCTGCCCATCGCCATCGATGTTGAGCTTGCGCACCACCCGCCGTTCGTTGACGGGAAGTTTCCAGACCGCGGTGCGGACCGTCTTACCATTCCAGCTCACATCGCGTGGCAGGCCAACGTTGACAGAAAGCAGCCGGGCCATGCGAAGCTCCTTCTTCGTAATTCGAGGCGCAACGGAGCGAGGGCAAAATGCCTTGGATTTCGCCTCCGCCCATTCGAACCTTTCCTGAGTGGTATTAGATTCAGCGAGTCGAATTTTGGTGCCAACAGGGCGAGTCTCGATAATCGCGCCCGTTGCTCAGTTGGTTTTCATTGATGTGATCGATCGAATCAGGGCCACAAGACACCCTGGATTAGTGGGGTGGCGCTTATCCTATGTCCGAAACCCAACCGTCGCAAGCCGATCCACACCGCGGCTGAAGCTGGGGCGAAGGTGTATGCATCCCGGAGCCATAGCGTTGCGATACATTGATAGGGTGCTTAACTGTCCTGACAGTAAAACGATGAGGTATATCGCGTGGTGATTCTGGTCACGGGTGGAGCGGGCTACATTGGCAGTCACGTCGCGCGGGCATTGAGGCGGGCGGGGTATGAGGTCGTGATCTATGACAATCTCAGCACCGGCTTTCGCAGACTCGCCAATGGGTTCGAGCTCATCGAGGGTGACCTTGCCGATGCAGCCACACTCCGCCGCGCTCTGCTGCGCACCGACGCCGTCATGCACTTCGCTGCCCACGCCTACGTGGGAGAATCCGTCACTAATCCGCGCAGGTACTTCGACAACAATGTGGCTTCGGGCTTGAGTTTCCTGAACACGGTAGTGGACGCAGGCATCAAGCGGTTAGTGTTTTCTTCTACCTGTGCGGTGTACGGCGTACCCGCACAGATCCCAATCACGGAACTCGCGCCCTGTCAGCCGGTCAATCCCTATGGCGTTTCCAAGCTCTTCTTCGAAAACGCTCTCGAAGCTTACGATCGGGCTTACGGATTGCGTTCCGCGAGGCTACGGTATTTCAACGCCGCCGGCGCCGATGAAGACCTGGAGACCGGCGAGCTGCACGATCCCGAAACCCACCTGATTCCGCTGGCGCTGGCAGCCTTGACAGATCGCGGTCCGGAGCTGCAGGTGTACGGCTCAGACTATCCGACTCCTGACGGTACTTGTATTCGAGACTACATTCACGTCATGGACCTGGCGGACGCCCATGTACGAGCGCTGCAATACCTCGAGAGTCATGGCGAGTCGTTAAGCGTGAATCTCGGCACCGCACAAGGTCATTCCGTTCTGGAAGTCATTCGAGCGGTGGAGCAGGCGACCGGACGCACGGTTGCTCGAAAGCTAGCGGCGAGGCGGCCTGGCGATCCCCCGGTGCTGGTCGCCGACCCGTCGCTGGCTAAGGCCAAGTTGCAGTGGAGCGCGAAACGCGATCTGGCGGAGATCGTAGGCAGTGCATGGAAATGGATACAGAAGAACGTTGCGCAATTTGATCTTCGGTAGTGTCGCAGTTTGAATTGGCCTGGGCCTGCGCGGCCCCCTGCTACGTCTGCTCGTGGGCGAGGTCTATCGGCCAAACATTGAACTATCTCTAAACACCCCAGGAAAGCCTACCTGTAAAGCTCGGCAGGATTGTCCACCAGTACACGACGCCTGATGTTGGCATCTGGGACCCAAAGCGGCAACAAGTCCAGCAGGTCTCCATCGCGTGGCATCGGTACATTGACTGCCGGATGCGGCCAATCCGTTCCCCACACCAGACGTGAAGGCGCCGCTTCCACCAGCGCGCGCGCAAAGGGCACGACATCTTCATATGGGTGCACCTGAGAAGAAAGGCGGTACGCACCCGACAGCTTCACCCAGCAACCTTCGCGCGCTAGTTCCAGCAGCATCTGAAATCCAGGATGATGAATGCCAAGCACTGCCGGCATGTGCCCCATGTGATCGACCACGAACGGAACCCGCAGCTTGCGCAGCCGTGGGGCCAGCTCCAGAAGATCGCGCCCGTCCACCAGCAACTGTATGTGCCAGCCCAGCGGCTGAATCATCGCAGCTATTCTTTCCAGCGCATCGATCGCGAGGCCGCCTTTGAAAAGCACATTGATACGGATGCCGCGAAAACCTGCCGTATGCATAGCTGCCAGCTCGGATTCGCTGACGCTGGGGTCGAGTACAGCCACGCCGCGCCACTTGCCGCCGGAAGCCAGGATCGCATCGCGTGTACAACGATTGTCGGTTCCGAAGACGGAGGGTTGGACCACCACCGCGTGCTCCGTGCGCAAGGCCGCCGCAACGCGGCGATAATCCTCAACGTTGGCTTCGTCCGGTGTCCAACTGCGATTCGAAATCAGGGGATAACGATCGGCCGGTCCGATGATATGCAGGTGGCAGTCCCAACTTCCCGCCGGAGCGACAAACTTCGGAGGAGTCAGGTCCGCATTCGGCGGCTGGCACAGCGGCGCTCCTGACGAAGCCGGCTCACTCATAAACTCTCAGTTCCTTGCCGCGGGTTTCCGGCAAAACGGCTGCGGCGATGATCATGACCAGGTAGGCAATGATTGCGAAGGTCGCAATCGCGTGACCTAAAGCCATCGTCTTGCCGAGATATCCGACCAGCGTAGGAAACAGCGCTCCAATCGCACGTCCTACATTGTAGGAGAAGCCTTGACCTGATCCTCGCACCCGGCTGGGAAACAGCTCGGTAAAGAACGCACCGACGGGGCTGAACGCGCCCGAGGCAAAGAACCCGAGCGGAAATCCCAGCAGCAGCATGACGGAGTTGCCGATGGGCAGATAGGTGTAGGCCGTGATGGTCAGGAACGAGCAGGCCGCGAAGAGGATCAGCGTCCGCTTGCGGCCCAGCGCATCCGCCAGGTAGGCGCTGACCATATAGCCGACAAACGATCCAACGATCACCACGAACAGATAACCGCCTGTGTTAAGGACCGATAGCTTGCGCACCGTCTTTAGAAATGTTGGTAGCCAGGTAGTGATTGCGTAGTAGCCGCCCTGAACCCCGATGGCCAGCAGCGAGGTCAGCGCGGTGATCTTCAGCATTGCGGGGCTGAAGATCTCCAGGAAGTGGCTTTCGTGGCGCATTTCGATGGTGTCGCGGGTGCGGGAATAAACCTCAGGCTCGTCGACTCTCTGGCGAATATAGAAAACCAGCAGCGCCGGAAGTATGCCGATCCAGAACATCGCCCGCCAGCCCCAGTCGCCCGGAAGCTTGGACAGCAGCACCATATAGAAGAAGGCGGCGACGCCCCACCCCACTGCCCATCCGCCTTGCACTGTGCCCACGGCTTTGCCGCGATATTCCGCCCGGATGGTCTCACCCATAAGGACCGAGCCGACGGCCCATTCGCCGCCAAATCCCAGGCCTTGCAAGCCGCGGCACAACAGCAACTGCCAGAAGTTCTGACTGAAGCCGCTGAGGAAGGTGAAGACGGCAAACCAGAGGATGGTGATCTGGAGGACACGCACGCGCCCGAAGCGGTCGGCCAGCAAGCCTGCGATCCAGCCGCCGAGCGAGGACATCAACAGCGCGGCCGTGCCCAGCCAACCAGCGTCGCTCTTGCTGATGTGCCAGGCAGCGATGAGGCTCGGGATGACGAAGCTATAGACCATGACGTCCATGCCGTCGAGTCCCCAGCCGCCAAAGGTCGCAATCAGCGCGCTTTTCTCTTTTGCCGAGAGTTGCTTCAACCAGAACTTTCTTGTGACTGATGGAGGTAAGGTGGGTTTGGTACTGGTGGCAGCCATCGAGCCCTCCCTGAGGGATCACGGGAGCGCTGGGCGCTCGCTGGCCGTGAATAGCCTGGTGCTCTGCGCTTATTCTAACGGCGAAGAGTACTGAGTTTCCAGAGATTCCAGCGGGATTGTAGCTCCTCTCGGTCGCATCCGGAGGCCGGTTTTAGAGGACACGACCGCTTCGAATATCGACACTAGAACATGCGTTCGAAAAATGTTCCACGAGGAATGCGAATTCGCTTTCGCATAATTTGCTAGCCTTGGGGCACCGACGACTTGCCTCCATAACTCCGCTTCGCGATTTTTCTGGAAACCGGCGGCAACAACTGTCACCATATCCCCGCTACGCAGGAGGGTCCCTATGGCTTGCGACTGGGTTCAGACGAACTGGAACTGGGGTTACGGCGGCGACGACGGCATCAGCGTTGGGCTCTACCTCAGCTTCTCCCCGCCCCCTTACATGATTGCGCATTGCGCGCTCTCCAACGCGGTTGCCAGCGGCCTGCTATTCTCCGGCATCACGCAATACACCACTCGACCGGTGCCCAACGGCCCCGACATCCCCACCATCTTCGCCTGGAATGACTACTTCGGCTTTCCCGGCGAAGTGTGGGACAACAACATTTCCAGCGTCAACGCGGAGATGGTCATCGGCGGAGGCGGCGGCCAGTATGGCTCGTACAGCCTGACCGTCTTTTATTTGTCATAAGAGGATCTGTCGTGAAGGAGGCGCCCATGCAAACCGTATCTCCGGGCCAGCAACGCACCATGCACGAGCGTGCCTGTGTGCTCTTCGATCGCAAAAGCGGAGCCATCCGCCACATTCAGCATGTCATCGTGATGGAGGGCGGCCACAATCCCGACGAGCGCGAGATTGAAGCCATGTGCCGCACCTCGCTCAGCAAGCGCGGCCAACCGCACGACCATCTCGACGCCCTGCACCTCGAGCGCAGCGCCCTCGCACCGATGAAGGTCTATCGCGTCGATCCGGCGCGCCGCGTCCTCGTCGAGCAGCCAATGCCAAAAGGGCAAGGCCGTTAGCTCTGATTCCGAGTTGCAACTGTCATCCTGCGCGAGCCCTCGTCTGTTCTCGCAACAGGCGGGGCGAGTCGAAGGACCCTATGATCAACGGGTGACCCACGCGTTCTCGTCTTTCACGAAGTTCTGGGACAAGGTTCCCCGCTGTCAGTGTCGCAGCATCGCGTTGGTCTGCTTGTCTGCTGCGGAGCCGAATAGTTCCGGATGCAGATACGTGCCGCGCTGCTCCACCGGCTTGTCCTCTTCGTTGGGAATGCGGTGCGCGTTGGCCCAGGCGTCCTGACGAATGCCGGTGACCTGCCACGAGACCTTCGCGTTCGCCTTGCCGCCGGCGATCTTGAAGCGGTTGCCCTTCACCTCGCGCGCGATGTACAGGCGCGGCTGCGGGGCGCCGATGGACGTCAGTTGATAGCGGAAGTCGCGGTTGAGAGCCTCGAAGTATTGCGGCAGTGTGACCCAGGCTTCGCCGCGCGCATCGAGGCGGACGATGCCGTTGTAGATGTTCATCATATCGGGCGATTCGACGAAGGAGTGGGAGAGCGTCTTGTTGGCGGGATCGAGCGGATCGTCGATCTTGAACGAGCCGCCGCCCTTGGTCAGCGTGCCGACTACGTCGAGGTTGCCCGTGAACATGCCATCGCCGACGACCCGGAGGCCGCGAAAGAAGGCATTGCCCCCT
>JASHXK010000244.1 GCA_030043575.1 Terriglobales bacterium | reverse complement strand
TACGGGCGTCAGCGAGATCGAATTCCGCTTTACGCCGACGCCGAAGAACGGCCCTTTGCGCCAGTTCTTCGCGACATTCCTGGGCGCGGAGCCGCAGTCGGAGTTTCGCCTGACACGCGAGCAGTTCGAGGCAAAATGCCCGCCGCTGTATCATGAGGTGCGCGAGATGAGGAGAGCAGAAGCTCATGGATGACACGCGTCAACGGCTGACCAATTGTTTTCAGGTAGTTTTTCCCGATCTGCCGGAGGCGAAGATCGCGACGGCATCAACGTCGAGCGTCTCGGCATGGGACTCGGTGGCGGCGATTACGCTGATGAACGTCATCGAGGATGAGTTTGGCTTCCAGATGGACCTGGATGACCTGGCCGACCTGGATTCGTTCGAGAAGGTCTATTCCTATCTGCACAAGCGCCTTCAGGTGGCCTGATGGCCGCACCGCTTCGCCTTCACCATGTGGGATTTGTGGTTGCCAGCATCGAGCAGGCGATGCCGGGATTTGTACGCTCGCTGGCAGCGCAATGGGATGAGCGGGTAATCCACGATCCGCTGCAAAGGGTCAAAGTCGCATTCTTGACGACGCGAACCGGGGACCCTCAGATTGAACTCGTGGAACCGGCAGGTGACGATTCGCCGGCGCTACGCTTCTTGCAGCAAGGTGGCGGGCTGCACCACGTCTGCTATGAAGTTGCCGACCTGGAGGAGCAGCTCGGCGAGTTTCGTTCGCGCGGCGCGGTGATCGCGAAGCGGCCCAAGCCGGCGGTGGCCTTCGGCGGAAGACGAATCGCGTGGGTGATCACCGCGGAGAAGCTGCTGGTGGAGTTGCTGGAAGAAAGGCTGACGGTTGAACAATAGGCTTTGGGTGGAGCACAGGCTCAGGCGTGCAATGCGGCAACAATTTCTCTTTGTCATCCCGAGCGAGTGAGTTTGGCCCGCGCAGCGGAACAAACGAACCGAGGGATCTGCGGTGTGGCCGAAATGGCTGCCGGCTTGGGGCGAACCGCAGATCCTTCGACTGCGCGATCGCCCGACTCGCAAAGGACGCGAGTCGGAAAAAGAAATGCGGCCGCTCCGCTCAGGATGACAGTATTGGTAATTCGCGGCATGCCTGAGCAGCCGCGGGATGACAGCATTGGTACGAGCACGAAATGGCCACGACCACCGGCGCCAAACTGATCTAAGCTGGAAGCGGAATCCATGCCTTCTCTGCTGCTGAAATTCCGTCGCGCGGAGACGCCGTTTTTTCGCGGCATCCGAAGGTTTGCGCGCCGTGTCGAATCCAGCAGGCTTCCCTTACCTCGCTTTTTCAATCCGTTTCTCGGATTCTGTTACAACGCCTGGCAGACTGCGTCTGTAGGATTTCACTGGCTCTACAGCTACTTGTTTGTCGAGCCGCTGTTCCGCGGCCGTTGCGCCTCGGTGGGCAAGCGACTTCGCGTCTGGCGTCTGCCCTTCATCCTGGGGCACGCAAAAATCTACATCGGCGACGATGTGAACTTCTTCGGTAAGATCGACGTTTTCAGCGGGCGGCTTTTCGATGAACCCAAGCTGGTGATCGGCAATCGCGTCGATCTTGGGCATAATGTCGTCTTCATCGTGAACAAGGAAATCGTTCTGGAAGACGACATCAACGTCGCTTCCGGCGTGCGCTTCATGGATACCGACGCCCATCCGCGCGACGCAATGGCGCGCATTGCCGATTTGCCGCCGGAGACGGACGAAGTCAAGCCGGTGCGCATTGGACGCTATGCGTGGATCGGGCACAATGTTTTCGTCATGAAAGGCGTGACCATCGGCGAAGGCGCCATCATCGGCGTCAACAGCGTGGTGGTCAACGATATTCCGCCGTACTGCGTAGCTATGGGCAATCCCGCGCGGGTGGTGGTGAAGAATACCAGGCAAGCAGCTGCTGCACCTGCGCCATCCCTGCAGGAGCAAAGATCCGAGTGAGCAGCAAGACCATCCGAGTTCTCACCCTCATCGAAAATGCAAGCGTGACCGGACCGGCACGCAACGTGATCGAGTTCGGCAAGATGGCAGCGCATGCCGAAGAGGACTTACCGGCGGTCGAAGTCACCATCGTCACCTATCAGCGCGGAGCGGAAGAGAGCGCGCTGGCGCGGGCCGCGAAGGAAGCGGGCCTCGCCGTCTCGACGATTGCCGAACGCCGGCGGTGGGACACGAAGGTCCTCGGGCAGTTGAAGCGCGTGGTCACGGAGATCAATCCTGACATCCTGGAAACGCGCAATGTGAAGTCCCACTTCCTGGTGCGGCTCACGCGACTGCATCGTAAGTATCCGTGGATTGCCTGGAATCATGGCTACACGGCGACCAGCCAGCTCGACGAGACCTACACGAAGCTGGACCGTTGGTCTCTGAAGGGCGCATACCGTGTGGTGACCGTGTGCCGGCCATTCGCCAAAGAGCTTGCCAAGCTGGGAGTACGCAAGGACAAGATCACAATCCTGCACAACGCCGTGAAGCCGTTCGTGGCGCCGCCCACGGAAGAGGTGGAACGCACCTGGCGCAAGCTGGGCATCGCCGACGACGAGGCGGTAATCCTGGCCGTGGGCCGGCTTTCGCAGGAAAAGGGGCACGCCGATCTGATCCGCGCGGCGGCGATTCTTAGTGGGCTGCCGGGAGTACCGCGCTTCCGCGTGGTGATCGTCGGGGATGGGCCGGAGCGTGAGCCGTTATTGCGTCTGGCGTCGGAGCTGGGAGTTACGCAGCGCATCAAGCTGGCGGGTTTTCAACGGGATATGGCTCCGTTTTATGCCATGGCAACGATCGTGGCAGTGCCGTCCCACAATGAGGGATCCCCCAATGTGGTACTCGAGGCAATGGCCGCAGGATTGCCGATTGTCGCCAATCAGGTCGGTGGAATACCGGAAATTCTGGAGCAGGATGCCACTGGATTGATGGTGATGCCGCGCAATCCTGATGCGATGGCCAGGGCAATTTTGCGAGTGCTTACCGACGACGAATTACGGGAGCGAATCGCCGCTACGGCCACCGAGTGCGCTGCGACCGACTACACACCTCAAGCGTACCGGCGCGCGCTGGTCGAGTTCTATCAGGAGATACTGGCGAGCCGGACGAAATAGGACCTGTCCCACGTTGTGGTAGTCGATTTAAAATAATTCTCACATTGTGGGATTTGCACTTTGCGCCCATAGGCCGCCTACTGGCTGATCTCCCAAGCGACGCCGCAGCCCTGAGCACCGCAGGCATGGGTTCCTCCGCTATAGGCCGTGCCGTAAATGTTACCGTTGCTGTCGACGGCCACGCCGCCAATCGGAAACTCGCCATCGCTGCCGCCGGTGAATTCATAAAGCTCGGTAAAGGTCCATCCGCCGCTCGAGGGCGTTAGCTCGTAGACAAAACCGCATCCATAGACACAGTTCGTCGTATTCCCGCCAAACTCCGACGTGCCATAGAGATTGCCGGCTGCGTCGCGGGCCAACGTGCTGCGGAACGACGCCAGCTCAACCGACTCGTCCGAATAAATTGACGTCGCGGTCCACTCGCCGTTCACATTGCTCAGTTCGAAAACAGTGTTGGGACTTGTGGCGGAGCCGTAGATGTTGCCCTGCGGATCGAGAACTAATCCGCCCAGCGGCAGGCCGTAGGAGCCGGGGAAGTTATAGAGGATGTTCTCGTTCCATCCCGAACCCGAAGCGGTGAGTTGGAAGACGGTGCCGCAGCCCACTGGGTCATCGCTGCAATTCCCGCCCGCGCTTGTCGTTCCGTAGAGGGTTCCACTCCCATCAATCAAGACAGGTGTGCTGGTGGGATTGGCGCCGTCGTTGCCGCTGGTGAAGGTATGGATGGTCGACTCGCTCCAGCCGGAGCCGTCGGGCGATACTTCGAAAGCCACACCCCACTCGGCGGACCCGCCGGCGTAGGTCGTACCGTACAGGTTTCCGACCTGGTCGAGCGCTACCCCCGCCCAGGGATCATTGCCGTCATCTCCGCCCGTAAAGCGGTAGAGCTGAGTTTCGTCCCACGGGCACAGCGGGGAGCGACACAAGCTAGCGGGCGGACGCAGCAGAAAAACCGTGCCGCATCCATCACCAAAACTGTCGCGACAATCGCCGTTGCCGCCGGCGTCGGTCGTGCCGTACAAAACTCCGTTGGGGGCAATGGCGGGATTGCCCGCGGGATTGGCTCCGTCTCCGTGTCCGGTGAACGCATACAGGGGATAGAAGATCCATCCGCCGGACTTAGGCTCTAACTTGAACACAACTCCGCAGCCGATGCCGTTCGAGGTCTCGCAGCTTTGGTTGCCGCCATACGGCGTGACCCCGTAGAGATTTCCGCTTCGATCCAGCGCCAGGCTGGAGTAAGGATTCGATCCATCGGGACCGCCCGTGAACTCATGCAGCACGGTGAAAGACTGTGCCTGCGCCATGATGGTGCAGAGGATGAGGAAGAAACCCAAGCTGGCCACCCGGGCTACAATGACATGGCAGTCCTGCGAGCGTGACATACTGACACTCCTGTATCGAGAATCAACAAGGCCGGGGCTGCTTAGCCTGCAAGCCCTGGCTCCGGCGCCCAAGATTGACCGGATCACCCGTAGAGTCAAGTTAATTCCATCTTACGGCGTAACCAGTTGAAGGTGTAGGATTACCGACTCACCGCAAGAACTGCGTCCTTACGCCGCTGCTCCACCAGTTTCCACCAGAGGAAATCCTCCCACTCCGCCAGCACCGTTTTGGCCCAGCCGCGATGCTTCCAATACGCTTCGGCAAAGTGGTTGGGCGTGGAAGCCGCAGCCACCGACCAGCGATACTGCGGCAGCCGCTTTTGGAAAATGTCGAGCGTGCGGCGAGTCTCGAAGTCGTCGGTCATGAGGATGGCCGAGCGCGCCCCGATGCGATCGAGGCAGCGCCTCACATCCACGACTTCCTCAAACACCGAGCCGCTGACGGTAGGACAGATTTGCGTGGAAAGCCGGCCCGCACGAACCAGGTAATCCGCAGCCAGCTCAGCCTCGGAGCGGCCATAAAGAGTTTGGCTGATGCCGGCGTCCAGCAGGATGGTCTTCGCGTAGCCCTGGCGTACAAGATTGACAGCACGGTCAAAGCCGGGCGTGTCGCCGGAGCCTTCCAGAACAACAATGGCATCGGAGGGATGAGGATTGTCGACCACGAGAAACGATCCGGCGCGAGAAAGCAGAAAGAGAACGACGGCAGCGAGGACCAGGACGATCGCATATCGTACGAGGCGCTTGCGCATTGAGGGCCGCTGGATCTCGACGGTTGCTTGCAGTTCAGGGTTCACGCGATAGCAGTCCAGGGTTGTGTGTCAGGGCACGGCTTCAGTCGTGCCGAAAGCGTGCTCAAGAATCATTGGGCTTCAGCCCCTGTGCGATCAAATTTATCAGGGGCTAAAGCCCGGCTTTGGAGCTGGTTTTATACGGCACGACTGAAGTCGTGCCGCAACACAAAGCAAACCACCTTTTAGGCCGCCTCTGCGCACTCAGCTTTAGCTTCATGTCGCTTTGAGGCATGCCGCTCCGGTCGCAACCAGTTCCGTGTGCAAGCGCCAAAGAATCTCGCCGACCACCGACCAGTCGTATTTTGCCTTCACCACGCGGCGCGCGTTGCTGGCGATCTCCTGCCATTGCGGGCTCCCGGATTGCATCGTCACCACGGC
>JASHXK010000243.1 GCA_030043575.1 Terriglobales bacterium | reverse complement strand
TCGTCGATCCTCACTTTCACCCAGTCGGGCACAGGCACGGTTCGTATGTGGCCACGTTTACCGACCAGATCAATGATGGCCCAATGTTCCTCGCGCTGCTGCAAATGCCTGAAGTCAAGATCAGCCAACTCGCGGCGTCGGAGGCCGCAGCCAAGCAAGACGGCGAGAATCGCCTGATCCCGCTTTCCTTTGAGGGTGTCCGCAGCTGGCGACTGCCTGAAGCGACGGGCTTCCTCTGCTGTGAGCCAGTTCCCAAGCCTTACACCCAGCCTCTTGGCACCTTTCACACGCCGGATGCCGTCGGCGAGTTCCGGGCTAAGCAAACCAGCGTCTGCGGCCTCGTAGGCGAGCCGGCGTACAGCGGCAAGTCTTCCGTTGATCGTTCCCGCCGCGAGTTGCCGATTCTCAAGGAATATGCGGTAGCGGGTGACCACAACCTTGTTGAACGACAGTCGCGGCTCGGAGCAGTACCACTGAATAAACTCATCGATGGCGTGTCGGTAGCCACGCTTAGACTCGGGTGAGCGAAGGCTATCCAGGACCGCCGATTTGCTGTGACCCAGATCAGGAAGACCGAGTCTTGTCTTGGGCCGCTTTGGTCTTGGGTATTTCAGCTTGCTTTGTCTGCTCATTCCAGCCGCCTCCATCGCAGCTGGCGAGAGCCTACTTCCGCACGATGGCGCATCGGGCGTTATACGGCCAGATGAAAGGAAAGCATTCGTAACTGTTGTCAACAGCCCGAGGCGCCCATCGAAGCATAGAATGTGGCCATGAATGAGCGCTTCAGCGGAATCGGATGGGTGGTTCGACAAAGGGCTTTGTACGTGGCGATCCTTCTTTGGCTGCTTCTGAGTGGAGTTGGATTGCTTTTCTCTCGACACATGTCGCGGTTTAGAGGCCTGGTCGTTGGATCGTCGGAATATTTGGTACTGGTAGTGCTCATGTTCGGATTGGTTGCGCTGCTGACCCGAAAGCGGCCTGTGATTGAGCTAGGACAGCGTGCTCCAGAATCTGGTATTGCAGGGCGCGAGACGCTGGCGATGTGGGTGTATGCCGCGGTGGTGATGGTAGCTGGCCGTCTGATCGGACAGCACTTGTTTGGCGAAGGGATCGCCCTACATCTGAATGGGTCGCTGGTCGGGGCGACGCGGGTGCAGTCACCGATTGAGGTTTATACATGGGCGGCTTACAACGGGATCCTACTGGCACTCATCCCGTATGCTGTGTTTCGGATGCGAGGATACTCAAACGAGCAACTTAACTTGAAATCGGCAAACCTGAAGAGCGATGTGCTGGTGATCATGGTGGTGCTTGCCTTCAGCGTCGGGATGGACATGATGGGATCAAATGTCTTTCAGCTCACGCCGCATCAGCAGCTTGTCGGTGGGCTGATGTCATTTTGGCTACATCTGTTCGGGACGGATCTGCCGATCATGATTGTTATCTACTCGGTCTTGATGCCGAGATACTTCAAGCTGTTTTCGCCGATGACGGCTTACCTGCTGGGCGCGGTGAGTTATCCGACAATACATATTTTTGAGTCGGGTACGCGGTACGACTCGATTGGAGCGGCTGCGATGTCACTGACTTTCGTCTACTTGTTGTTAATTCCGGCTGGGTTGATGAAGTCGTTTCTAACATGGCGGACGGGGAATGCGTGGGTGCATGTGTGGGCGTATCACGCGATTTCACCACATGTGACAGTGGATACGCGGTTGATTGTGAGTGATTTTGGAATTAAGTGATCAGTCGGTACCGAGGCTAATGGCGCTCGTTTATTGGACGAAGCGTTGTCCGATTTGTAGCCTCGACGCGCCAGTGGTTGGGCGGAATTCGTTTCTCAACTGTTGAGAACTGGCCAGAGGGCTCATTGACCCACTTTGCGTAGAGCGGACTGGATAAGTCCTGAGAACGCCCCAGGGTCCAGCAACCCACATGAGCGCGTAGTCGGCGTTCCGTACTTGTGGCCCTGCAAAGCTTTTCAAAAGCGCGGATAGCGCGTTCTACGGCCAGATGAAAGGAAAGCATTCATAGACCCCAGCCGACCTGTCGCCGGTAATCTTCGGCAGGCACCGTTGTTGGCCGTTGTCTGCGTTGCTGGCGAATTGCCAACTGACGCGTAATTGTGGGGTTGTGAATCTAATAGGGTACCACCCTAACTGCGTTTGCCGGAGTATGCATCGGCCGCCAATCTGGCATCGCACGTTATAATGGCGCGCATTCATGCCAATCGCACCGGGATGTAAGCTCGGTCCCTATGAAATTCAATCGCCGCTGGGCGCCGGCGGCATGGGCGAAGTCTACCGCGCCCGCGACACCCGCCTGGATCGCACCGTTGCCATCAAGGTTCTGAACTCCCAGCTCGTGGCCAACGCCGAGTTGCGCGCCCGATTTGAGCGCGAAGCCAAAATCATCTCGCAGCTGCAGCATTCGCACATTTGCGTGCTTCATGACGTCGGTCATCAGGACGGCACCGATTTCCTCGTGATGGAGTATCTGGAAGGCGAGACGCTGTCGGACCGCCTGAAGAAGGGTCCGCTGGCACCGGAGCAGGTACTGAAGATTGCCACCGAAATTGCCGACGCACTGGAGAAAGCGCATCGGGCGGGAGTAGTGCATCGCGACCTGAAGCCGGGCAACGTGATGCTGACCAGAGCTGGCGCCAAGCTACTGGATTTCGGCCTGGCCAAGCCGTTAGCGGCGACCGCTGCTGCCGGAGATAAGAGCAGCGGATCAGCTTCCATTCTTGCGGCTGCTTTGACGACCACCAGTCCCGCGGTTTCGCCCGCGTCGCCGCTGTCTACCACAGGCACGGTGGTCGGCACGGTGCAATACATGTCACCCGAACAGGTTCAGGGGATGGAAGCCGACGCACGCTCCGACATCTTTGCCTTTGGCGCGATGTTGTTCGAGATGGCAACCGGCAAGCGCGCCTTCGAGGGCAAGAATCAGGGCAGTATTGTCGGTCAGATTCTCGCAGTCGAACCCCCTCCCGTCTCGACGCTGGCACCGGCTTCGCCACCGGCGCTGGATCGACTGATCCGAAATTGCCTCGAGAAAGATCCCGATGAGCGAATTCAGACCGCGCATGATGTGAAGCTGGATTTGCAGAGCATCGCGGCTGGAAAGGCGTCCGACCGTGCAGCGACTTCTGAGAGGGCGTCGCGTGCAGGAGGGCTGGCAGCCGTCGTGGTCGTGGCCGTTGTGGCAGGTATTCTGGGAGCAATCGGCGCGATATTCTTGTACCACCACCCGCAATCTGCGCCCAGCACCCGATCTTCCATCAATCCTCCTTACAACAAGCTTTTTCGCCTGACCGGTGATGCTGCCGGGCCTCCGGTGCTGTCGCCGGATGGCAAACTCATTGCCTTTACCGCCCGGGGCGCACAGGACAACGTGGAAATCTGGGTTCGTCCCTTGAACTCCCTTGAGCCGCATCCAATCGAGGGAACGGACGGCGCCACGTTTCCTTTTTGGTCGCCCGACAGCCGATCGCTTGCGTTCTTTGTCATAGGAAAGCTGAAGCGCGTGGATCTGAATGGCGGTGTTCCCACCGACGTGGTCGACGCACAGCAGGGCCGGGGCGGTGCTTGGGGTTCCGGAGGCGTCATTGTCTTTTCACCTCAGCCGAGCGCTCCCTTGATGAAGGTCAGCGCGAGCGGAGGAACTGCGGAGCCGCTCACCAAGCTCGACGCGCAGTACGATTCGCATCGCTGGCCGGCTTTTTTACCGGATGGCAAACATTTCCTGTACCTGGCTCTCAGTCACGACATCCCCAAGGCTGGCAATGACGGAATTTATTACGCATCGCTTGATGGCCGCGAAAACCGTCTCTTGCTCCACACGCAATCCAATGCGGTCTATGCCGCTGGCTATCTCCTGTTTGCGAGAGGCAATAACCTGCTGGCGCAGAGCTTCGATCCGGCCAAAGGCGAGTTGAAAGGGGACGCGCAGTTGGTGGCCAGCGGAGTAGTTGACGATGCGGTTACGTGGCACATGGACGTCTCCGCCACAGAAGGTGGTTTATTGGTCTACGGCAGCGGCACGATGGGCGCCACCCAGTTGCTATGGCTGGACCGGAACGGAAAAGAAGCCGGCATTGTGGCTGACAATCTCACCAGCCTGACCCCGCGGCTGTCACCGCAAGGAGACCGGGTAGCGCTACAAATGGACAGGGCGGGTGTAGCGGACATTTTTGTGCTGGATCTTGCGCGCGGAGTCCGAACCCGGCTCACCTTCGGGCCGGTCTCTAACAGTACTCCCCGATGGTCTCCGGACGGCAAGTGGATCTACTATGCGAGCCTGCGCGATGGCCACTACAGCATTTTGCGCAAGCTCGCCGACGGCAGCAGCGCCGAAGAAAGCGTGTTTAAGGACGATTACGATGTCTTTCCCGCCGACATCTCTCCCGATGGCAAGATCGTTCTGGTGCTGAAGCGTGAAAACCAGAAAAGCAGCCTTTGGGCGCTCCCACTGGCAGAGCCGCGCAAGCCAGCGAAAATCGTTGAAGACGGTGATTGGGCATCCTTTTCACCGGATGGGCGGTATGTAGCCTACGACTCCCAGGAGTCCCAAACCTGGCAGGTGTACATTGTGCCTTTCGGCGATCGCAAAGGAAAATGGCAGGTTTCATCGAATACAGCGTTCCTGCCGCTCTGGAGCAGCGATGGCAAGGAACTGTACTACGTTGAGAACGTCAATATGACGAATTCGCTTGTCGCTGTCCCGGTGAAGGAGCAGGGTGATGGCCTGCAGTTCGGAGCCCCGCAGACGGTAGTCAAATTCAATCCGGGGAACTCTCCGTACTTTAATCTCTCTCGAGATGGCAAGAAGATTCTCGTCGCACGGCTCTCAGGGCAGGACACACAGTCGGTGACGTTGGTAACGAATTTTGCCGAAGCCCTGAATCAACAAAAATAGGAAGCGGATCTATCTTCGTCCGGAAGCTGCTCAGTTCTCCCGGGACTAGAACGACCTACCGGAGTTCTTCAGAGCACGGTTTGGCCGTTATATGGCCAAGTGGTTTATCAGTTATATCCGCTCTAGGCGACTTCCCGGGAGCATCCATCTCTGCCGACAACGCCGTGGTTAGCGGTAGAAACCGGTCGCGCTCCGCGATATTGATGCGGCCAACTTGCATCGGAGGTGGCGGTCGGCCCTTTTGGAAGGAGACATGTACGAGACGACGGAACTTAGGCACAGTTAGGTCA
The DNA here is from genome assembly GCA_030043575.1 of Terriglobales bacterium. GTDB lineage: Bacteria > Acidobacteriota > Terriglobia > Terriglobales > Acidobacteriaceae > Bog-257. Next base: position 11,162 of record JASHXK010000243.1, on the reverse strand, counting down.
GAAAAGCCGCGGATGAAACTCGAGCATAGTATAAGATGGCAGCTTTACCACCTGAGCGTCATATTGAATCTGCTAGCCACGCATGACCGTCCTCGTGGTTGTCAGATTGGGAGCGAGTTCTGAACTCACGAGGAACAGCCGCACTGCTCTGGACCGCCGCGGCTCTATCCTTGCTACTAACTGGCTGTGGCAACAATCCACCGATTTCGGCGAACGAACCGGTGGAGAAATGTTCTGCTTTGCCCGCTTCTAGTTCCCCTGGCTTCCTGCCCGAGCTCACCCGATTTGTGGACAACCGCTGCTACGAGTCCTGGCGACATGATGAATCGATTCGCACGAGCCAGAAGGTTCATCCCTTCGTCAAGGTCTATTACTCACCAACCATCTGGAGCTGGCTGCAAGCCGGCGACCGCAGTGCGAAGATCCCCGAGGGCAGTGTGATGGTGAAAGAGCAGTATCCCGATGAAGCAGGAACAAAGTTGCTGGACTGGACCATCATGATTCGGGATAGCTCGGTGTGGGATGGCTGGTACTGGGCTGACATAGGTAACGGAGAGGCTCCCCCGATCAAGGTCACCAATGGCTGTGCGGAGCCGACGCCGGTGTACACGGGTTATGGTCTTTATTGTCTGAACTGTCATGCATCGGCGGCCGCCAACCAGGGAACTTACGCTACTACCCTGCACGTTGCCGATTTCGGAAATTCAGGATCAAAGGGCGAACCCGTCATCAGGTCATCTGGCGATGGAACGTCGGCTGAGGAGTTCAACCCGCTCGACAACATGCACCACGCCTACTTCTACGACCAGAAGGAGCAGTCAGGCCCGACCCGATCTCCTCTTACCACTCCGCAATGTTCCATGATATTTCCGCAGCAGAAGGCGCCACGCCAGGCGTACTGCATGGTGCCCGAGTCCTACGATCACGTTGTTCCGAAGGGGCATCCCACGGGACCTCAGCGATTTCTGACCTCCGACCAATGCGGTGGCTGTCACGATGCCACCGGAACCATTACAGGTCTCATCGGCAGAAACGGCCAGGTGAGGAATGACATACCTGCCATGCTCTATCCCAACGCATTGCAGACTTGCGATCAGAGTAGTAAGGGCCCGACGAACTGCAAGGTCAACGTTTCTCCCAATGGTGAATGGCGGTATTCGATGATGGGCTTATCGGGCCGCGACCCGATTTTCCTGGCCCAACTCGAGACCGAGCGGACCATCCATCCCAAGATAAGCGGACAGCCGAATGCACCGGATTTCATCGACGACACCTGTTTGCGGTGCCACGGCGTAATGGGCCAGCGACAGTATAAGATTGATACCAACGGAGCGCTGTTCACCCACACCCATCTCTCCGATCCGAACTCGTCATATGGCGCCCTGGCGCGCGATGGAGTCTCCTGTCTCTCCTGCCACAGCATGTCTGCCGACGGATTGGGAACCGAAGAAACGTACACGGGATTATTCAAGGTAGGGCCTGCAACCGAACTGTACGGTCCGTATTCGAAGGTGGCCACGCTGCCCATGCAGAATGCCATCGGAGTCAATCCCAAGCTTGCCACTCAGGTCCAGTCTTCGCTGCTGTGCAGTTCGTGCCACACAATTTTTCTTCCCGTGTACGACCAGAACGGGAACCAGCTTACGGATGAGCATGGCGCGCCCAAGCAGTCTCATGAGCAGACGACTTTCCTGGAATGGGTGAACAGCAACTTCGCCGACAACGGCTCGACTCCTCAGAGTTGCCAGGACTGCCACATGCCTCAGCAGTACCACAAGAAGTCTCTGGCATTCAACGTTGCGAATATAGAAGACAATACCTTCCCGCCCGAGCTGTTCCGCGCGCCTGACGATCAGATTCAATTGACGAAGCGGGCGCCGTTCTCGCGCCACACTCTTCTGGGAGTCAATCTGTTCGCGCTGGAAATGTTTAGCGAATACCGCAGCGAGCTGGGGCTGTATGCCTCCAATCCGCTGCTTCCTGGCTTTGCAGCGAAAGACACGTACTCCAGTCAGTACACCGCACAGAATTCGGCTTTGGAGCTTGTTGCCCAAACCGCATCCGTGAGCATTCTCTCGCTGCAAAATACCGGCGGCACACTGCAGGCCGATGTCAAAGTCGTGAACTTAGCGGGCCACGACTTCCCCTCGGGCGTTGAGTTCCGGCGCGCGTTTCTGGAATTCCGGGTGCTCGACAGCCTCGGCAACACGCTCTGGGTGTCGGGGCAAACCTCGAATGAGGGCGTGATTCTCGATAACAACGGCAAACCGCTGGTGACGGAATTCTTCACGCCGAACCAGCAGGCCTATCAGCCTCACTACAACCAGGCCAACCCCATCACTCGAGACGATCAGGTGCAGATTTACGAAGAGTTGGCTCTGAATCCGGAAGGTGAGATCACGACAAGCTTCTTGAATATTGACCAGGTCATAAAGAACAATCGCCTGCTACCCCAGGGATGGAGTATCAATGGGCCGTCCGCAGAGTTGACCGAACCGGTCGGTGTAAACGGAGATCCAAGTTACAGCGACGGAAGCGGATCCAGCATAGTTCGCTATGCCATACCCATCAGTTCCCAACTGACCAACGCGGCGAGCGTAGTTGCAACCTTGTATTACCAGTCGATTCCTCCTTACTACTTGCGGCAGCGAGGAGATAGCGCGTCGGGCTCAGATACCGCTCGCTTAAAAAATATGGTCTGCTACTTGAACGTGAATGGAGACAGTTCGCCGATTCCCAACTGGCGATTGCAAATTGCCCAAGACCGCGCAACACTTTCCGCTCACAGTTCGGATTCGCCGACAAAGCGTCTTGTACCAACCGCGCCGGCGAGTTCGCGTCCATCTAGGCGACCAAGGGTAAACGCTCCAGTGTAGGGATAGAAGCCTGCCCTCATTACTTCGAAGCCGGCTCGTGTCAACTCACGAGTCAACACGGTTGGGTCCATGAAATTCATGGTCGCGGGAAACGTTGAGGGGTGCAGACTCTCAGGGATGAGGGAGCGGACATCCTTAATGAAGCCGGGCCACTCATCGCCAGCAACAACGCGCCGCTCGTAAAATGGTATTAATGGCTTGAAGATCGTCCGATAGATCGCATCGTTAACTAAGAAGACTTGGCCGCCCGGCTTCAGCCAGTGATACATCTTCGTCAAGCTCGTGCAAATCCGATTGCCGTCGAAGAAGTGAAACAGCCTGGCATTGTAGATACCGTCGAAACTGCCATCAGGGAAATCGAGGTGCTCAGGAAATTCTCCCTGGCAACACACGATTTTGCCGGAGTACTGGGTGGGCACGCGCGATTGAATGATGGCCAGTTGGCCAGCGTCAATTTCGTTGGCAAAAACCTTGGCCGCTCCGGCTGCCAAGGCCTTGATGACAACATGGCCATAGCCGGCGGCAATCTCCAGCATCGTGCCTTTGCTTTGCGCCGCGAAGTCGAGATACGCTTGCGTGATTTCGTCGATATATAGCCAGATGGCACCCTGGCGATTGAGCGTCGGAATGAAGGCGCCGTTGGCGACGGGGTCGGGCATTTGAGGAACGTCGGGCGGCATTGAGGAGTCCGTCGGGTCGATATGCGGAAAGATACTATCGTCTGCGGGAGAGAGGCCCTATGGCCGGATTCTCTCTGACCGGATGAACGCTCCGGAATTCTACACCGGCTGAGTCAAACGCACTCGAAACCGGAGCGCCGAACTTGTTCAGCGCTTCCACCTTACGCAGAGAGTTTTGCCTTGAATTGTGCCCCCACACGTCGAGATCTTTCGTGGAACGCGGCTCGCTGTACTTCATTACTGCGGATCCGCCTACAATCAAATACTCGAGCTCAAATTCGTTTAAGAGTTGTAGCAGTTCTTTGTAGTGTGGGCTTTCTGCCATATCTGACTTCCTCAGCTAGTTCTACCAGTTCCCAGGCGGCCGCAAAGATGGCTTCGTCCCCCTGCTCTCGCCAGAATTCGATGTCGAACGACCTATCCGGGAACCCGCCCTCTACCAGTCGTGTTTTCCACGCCGAGTCTTGAGGAGCGCTCATGTTTCCCTCGCAGAACCCGTCTGAGATTAACAGGATATCAGGATCAAACGGGCAACTCTGGCCCGTTCGGACGCAAAGGGGCCGACCGCTTTTTCTTCCCCGCTTTGCCTTATCCCGTTTTCAGCGCCGGCTGAATCTTGCGATCAAAGTGCTTCTCTAATGCCATCCTCCGGTGAGGATGCGTTACGTGTTCTTCGCCGCCGGGAAGTGGCTCTGGTAATTGCCCACGCTTTTCTCCCTCGCTTTTTGGGCGTGGAGCTGACCAGGGCGATCAAAGCTACAATCCAAGATTCCGGGTTGTACTGCTCACCGGAGCTCCGGAGCTGCAGGTAGCTGTTCAGGCCGACCTTATTTTGATTAAAGTCGGGGCCCATCACGCTGCTTAGACCTAGGCCCGAGGCACGGCTGGAGTTCTGAACAGGCAGCTCGGCACCCTGCGCATTAAGGGCAATGCAGAACTTACTTTCCGGCCAGAAGTCGGATTGTGGGAAGTTGTGCGCAGTTTCCAAAAGCCCGTTTATTGGAGTAATCAGAAGGCAGAAGCCGACTTGTCTTTTGGCAGAACCGCTTGTGAGCGATTCTCGTGGCTGTTCTTCACGTCCCAAAAGCAGGGACGCGAACCCCTCGGTAAGCTCGAACCCCAGAGTCCGCCTACATCTCCGCGAGCACCTGATGCACGAGGTGAATGGCGATCGATCCTTCGCCGACGGCTGACGCCACGCGCTTCACATTGCCGGATCGGATATCCCCCACCGCAAACACGCCCGGCAGGCTGGTTTCGAGAAGGTGCGGCGGGCGCGAAAGCGGCCACGCCCTCTCTTCCAGCACCGCACGGTCGAGATCGTGGCCGGTTAGCACGAAGCCTTTGCTGTCGAGCGCCAGACATCCCTCCAGCCAACCCGTGCGCGGCGAGGCACCCGTCATCACGAAGAGATGACGTATGTCGTGGCGGACAACTTGTCCGCAATCGTCATCGCGCCAGCTGATTTGCTCCAGATGTCCGTTGCCGTCGACGCCGGCGATCTCCGTGTTGTAATGCAGTTCAATCGCGGGGTTTTCTTCGATGCGCCAAATCAGGTACCGCGACATTGTGTCTGCCAGCTTGTCCGAGCGCACCAGCATGTAAACCTTGCGCGCCTTGCCCGACAGGAAAACCGCCGCCTGTCCCGCGGAGTTTCCTCCGCCGACGACCACCACGTCCTCGCCTGCGCACAACTGCGATTCCATAGCGGTGGCGCCGTAGTAGACGCCGTTGCCTTCGAACTGCGCTAGCTTGGGAATGGGTGGCTTGTTGTATTGGGCGCCGGCGGCCAGTACGATGCAGCGCGTCGGCAGTGGCGTGCCCTCATCGAGGATGACCTGATACGGACGGCGATCACATTGCAGTCGCACGGCGGTGCGCGCGACCATCATGTTTGCGCCGAACTTCTGCGCCTGTGCCAGAGCGCGTCCGGCCAGCTCCTGGCCCGAAATACCCATAGGGAAGCCCAGATAGTTTTCGATGCGCGAGCTGGATCCGGCCTGTCCGCCCGGGCTCGCCGCTTCCACCACCAGCACGTTGAGGCCTTCCGAAGCCGCATACACCCCGGCGGCCAGCCCCGACGGTCCCGCGCCCACGACGATTAGATCGCGCACCTGCGATTCGTCGATGCTCACGTTGAGTCCGAGGCAATCGGCCAGTTCGCGGATCGAGGGATTGCGCAGGACACTGCGCGCGTTGCAGATGACGACCGGCACTTCCTCCACCTTGACGTGGAACTGGTCGAGGATCGACTGCGAGCGCACATCCGTCTCCAGATCGATGAACTTGTAGGGATAACCGTTGCGGCCCAGGAAATTGCGCAGGCGCAGCGTGTTGGCGCAGTTGAGCGAGCCCAGCACCAGCACATTGCTCGCCTCTTCGCTGATAAGAAGCATCCGGCGCAGGATGTACGCCTTCATCAGGATATCGCCTAGCTCCGCATCTTTGGCGACCAGGGCGCGTAACTCGGCGGGAGCGATCTGAAGAAACTCGCCGGAGACGGTGACCTGGCCGCGCAGCAGCGCGCGCTGGCCCGAGATGATGTAGAACTCGCCGGTGATGCTGCCGGGAACGTGCCTCACCAGGGCCCGCTCACCCTTGGGATTGGGCTGAATGATTTCCAGGCCGCCCGACAGTATCACATAGACAGGAACATTGCTCTCCCCGGCTTCGAACAGCACTTCGCCCGCTTCCACCTGCCGCAGCTTGCCGTGCGGGCGCATGCGCTCGATCTGTGCAGGGGTGAGAAGAGGAAATGCCTCAGAGCCGGGTTCGACGGAGATGTGGCTGGCTACAACAGACATAAGCTTAATTCTAGCTCCGCAAACAATTATAGGAGCCAATGCAGCTCAGGTTCGGATATGCAGATCGGTATCGACAAGCCGGCACGTGGGAAGTTGCGCCAACTTGCTAGAAGCCCGTAAGGTTGTTCCTTCAGCCTTGTAGGCCCGGGGAGCATCAGTAACTTCGAGCGTGGAATCACGCTCGACTGCGCCTAGTCGGACTTTCACATCTACAATGTGTCAGTTACTCAAACTTCCATCGGTATTGATGTTATCAGGGGCCGTGGCTTGCTGATCAGAAACACGGAGTCACAAAGCGATTTTGGGGTTCTTACTGGAGTCAAGAGCCCACGATGCGCTATGCGGATGTAACGACAACTCCGTTTGCCGAGCCTCCGTCGGGAATATTTACCTTAAGCAATTAGTGTAGCCCCAAATCACATAGCCTAGACACCTGCTCTTAAGCAAGTACAAACTTGCTGGCGCGCAACGACGGCCCACCGCACTGCATACGACAATTCCTTAACAGTTGTTTTGGCACCGCCAAGGCATGGTGTTGCTTGAACTCTGATTCCGCGGGAGGCCGTCTGGACGGTGGCGCCAGTTCGTATTCTGCTTGTTGATGACTTCTGCGCGTGGCGGCGTTGCGTTTCCACAATGTTGCAGGACTACCGGGAATTCCAGATTGTCGGCGAAGCGTCAGACGGTCTGGAGGCCGTGCAGAGAAGCGCGGAACTACGCCCGGACGTAGTTCTGCTCGATATCGATCTCCCCAAGCTCGACGGCATTAAAGCCGCGCGGCGCATCTCGGCCATCGTTCCCAACTCGGCGATAATATTTATCAGCGGCAACCAGTGCCTGGAGCTGGTACACGCGGCGCTGGCAGTTAGTAGCACCGCGCGCGGCTATGTCGTGAAGTGCGATGCCGCTACCGATCTGTTGCCCGCGCTGGAAGCAGCCATGCAGAACCAGCAATTCATCAGCGCCAGAATTACTCGCACAAGCAATGGAATTCATCCCGAATCGTAGCTCGCTTGAAGTAAGTCCTTGCCTCCTTCTCGGGCTTCAGCGACAGCTGCTCTCCATCTTGCTCGTCACTAGCGAGGATCGTGGTTAGGGGGATAGAATCGCGTTAATTTCAGTCTCCAAAGGCGCGATATGACGACCCCAGAGCTGCTAAGAACGGTCGCGAAGCTCAGGCCGCCGTTCCTCGAAGATCTTGCTACCTCAGACATCCGCGAGATCCTGTCCGCTGCAAAGCAACTTCGGTTCCTTCCAAACTCGGTGGTTACCAACCAGGGCCATCCGGCCACTCGTCTGTATATGGTCATCAGCGGAAGCGCCCGTAGCTTTTACCTCACGCAGGGAGGACAGAAGCTGCAGGTGTATTCTTTTCCGCCCGGTGAGATGTTCGGTGGCATGGCGCTGGTGGCGCGTGACTCGGAATATGTGGTGAGTACCGAGGTAGTTAAAGATAGCCACATGCTGGTCTGGGATCGCGCGAGGATGCGGGAATTTGTCGTCAGATATCCGAAGTTGCTCGACAATGCATTGTCGATCGCAGCCGACTATCTCAACATGATGATCGCCACGCAGGTTGCATTGAGTTGCCACACCGCGCGGCAGCGGCTGGCAGACGTCCTGGTTAACCTCGCCAGCGGAGTCGGCCGCAGAGTCGGCGGCGGAATTGAGCTGATGGTTCGCAACGAGGACTTGGCGACTGCCGCCAACATCACTCCGTTTACCGTGAGCCGACTAATCAATGAATGGCAGCGCACCGGGATAGTGGCGAAGAGCCGAGGAAAGGTTTTGCTGCCCTCGCCCGAACGCTTGCTGCTCCAGGATGTATGAGACAACCTTGACTCTCCTTGCGCTCGCACAACCTTGAGCTTGCAGCCGGGCAACGACGAGTCCGATCGCGCATGCGATGATTCTTCAACGGATGGGCCTAACTCGTCTTCCAACAGATTGATTGGAGTTGTTACGCAGGACGGAGAGGTACTGCATAAGTGGCTCTGCCGTTCTAGATGCTACTCCCGAGCCACTCCCGTTCCTCCCTGGTAGCTCGCAGTTTGTGCTTTGAGTTCTTTGCCACTTTGTTCGCTGCCGTTGTACGTGCTGTCATAGCGCTGAAACGCCTAGCGACAAAAGCCTCTCATTCGCAATGGAGAAGTTTTGTGTCTGCAGTAAAACCCGTATTCGTCTTATGTGTTGATGACGATCCTTTGGCGTTAATGGCGCGCCGTATGGTTCTATCCACTGCCGGCTATGACGTTCTAACTGCATCCTCAGGTGAGGATGCGTTACGCATTCTTCGCCGCCGCGACGTGGATCTGGTAATCGCCGACGCTTTCCTTCCCCGCTTTTCGGCGGCAGAGCTGACCAGGGCGATCAAAAGCTACAACCCAAGAATTCGGGTAGTACTGCTTACCGGAGCTCCGGAGCTACCTTCAGCTGTTCAGGCCGACCTTATTTTGATTAAGGGCAGGGCCCCTTCAGACTTCTTGGCTGAGATCGCCAAGGTCATCGCCGCCGTCCCGCCTGCGGAAGAACCTGATCCCCACGGAGGAGGCTTAGCCTGAACGCGGAACCCGTAGAAAACTCCGGCAGTGTCATTGGACTTGACGCGTTAACCCTCTGGCCTCGGCCCTCTGCGGTAGAAGATTAGCAACCAGGCGGTCTTTGTGGATAAGCAGGGCAAGCGTATCGCCTGGCCCGCACCATGAAATCTATTTATCCGATCCACGGCGAGCGGTGGCATCAAGACTCAAGACTCGGATGCGCTCCTTCTGCCGCAAACACGCTCCCTGCAGGCGTTTCAAGATCTTTGCTGAGTGAACATGAAAACATAAATCGTTCCAAGCTTTGTCAGAGGCGCCAAACCTATCGAAAGAACACTGGAGCCCAGTAGGTACCAACTCAACCATTTGCTAACCCGCGCGCCAAGGCCTTCTATCGTTCGCTGCAGCGCCGAGGAATGAAGATTTCCAAGTGACATCACAGGCACTGTTTATGTTTATATGTCGGCATATATTGATTTGACAGTTATTAACTAATTAAACATAGATTGGGCTGGATCAACTGGAACGCCTTCAGGCGGCGACGCACCTAGAAGCTGGAATCGCCGGGACCCCGAGCAACGAACACACACTTGAATCCGAGCCGCAGGCCGTAGGTGAAGGGAAGCCGCCAAACTCGCCCGATTGCAAAACGAAGCCAATAACTACTTTGTTTTCAGCAAGTACATAAAATTGACGTGGCATTTTATCCTGATGGTCGGCCGTGGAGTGCGCCTCATCGCGACCGGCGCCGCGATTGGACTACTGGCGTCGTTGCTCGTGGGGCGCGCCATGGAGAGCTTGCTGTTTGGCATCGGGCCGGCCGATCCCCTGGCCTTTGCCGCTGTGATGATATTGCTGGTGGCAGTCGCCTTTGCCGCCACGTGGATTCCCGCCCGCTCTGCCGCCAAAGTTGATCCGCTGGTCGCGCTGCGATTTGAGTGATCTGTTGCGCCTTTGATACGTCAACGAATTCTCCGGCGCTGTGATCGCTGAACTTGCCTGACCTGTCGGCTCCGGTTTACCTTCGCCTTTCGGGGACCCAAATGTTTCCTCGTTTCATTCCGATTTGGATCCTGTTCTTGAGCCTTGTCAGCTGTGCGTTTGCCGCTGCCCAGAAGGTCGAGCGCACGGGAGCGCCGAGGTCCTCCGGTATTCCTGACGCGTTGCGGCAGGCAGTCGACGACCAAGGCTATCGCGTTACGCTCGCCGACGGCTGGACTGCCGAATTCTGGTTTGTAAATCAGTTGAAGATCGAAAGGAGAGAGTCGTCCGGCACGCTTTATCCTGAGCTCAGCGAGGGTGAGTTCGTTGGCGTCGTTAGCTTTTCACGGGCGATGACCGACTATCGCGGGCAGACGATTCCCGCCGGCACCTATACGCTGCGTTACCAGACCCTGCCGCAGGACGGCAATCACATGGGCGTCGCTCCCAATCCTGATTTCTTTCTGGCGATTCCTGCGGCGAGCGATTCCTCTCCCGAAGCGACCTATCCTTACAAGAAACTCGTTGCGCTGAGTGCAAAGAGCACGGGAACCAACCATCCCGCTGTAATTGCGCTGGACAACGCAGGCGAACCGTCGACGATCACGAAAAACGAACACGGTGACGTGGTGTTCTCCGTCGCCCTTCCATCGCAGCAGGGAACCGCTGAGAAACTGGGCATCATTCTCAAGGGGACAGCGGCGCAATAGGCTGACGAGCGCGAGCGCTTCCACATCGCTGGAATGTAGCCTGCCGACTTGTCGCGGTGTTACTGCAGTGCCGTTCGACTGGATTTCAATCAGGCCAAGCAGTCTCAGCATTGAGAGCATCGAGGCGGCTAGGGTCGACCTTTCAGCAGGGATGGGCTCGGAGGGTGAGTCTGATCTCGGAAATTTTCTGCGGCTGCGCCAGTTCTCCCGAGAATTTATTTCTCCGAGTGCCTGTTGGCTTCTTCGATGGCTGTAGCAAAGCTCATCAGTCCGATGTAAATCGCAACACAGGCTCACAACGGTGCATCTGCTGATGTAACCCTTTGATTCAGTTGATCGCGAGCCGAGCACCACAGGATCCTAACCACTCCCCATCGCAACTTCCGTAAACAATCACAACAGAATTCACTGTTGTAGAACGCCGCTCTCATCGCGATGAGTTCCACAACATACCTAGCTAAACCGCGCTCTCTGCGCTACTTGGAGATGCGAATAACAACGCAATCAAGCAGGCAAGCGCTTTGGTACACCAAATGCCTTACAGAAAGTGCCAGACGCAAGAAATAAAGCG